>NZ_NMPP01000045.1:0-42797 GCF_009192885.1 Xanthomonas sp. LMG 12462
AGGCAGCAGCAGGTGCGCGCCGACCAGGCGCGAAGCCTGTTCGGCGCTGACCAGGGCGAAGCGGGTCAGCGGCGCGAAGTTCGGAGACACGCGCACGGTCCGTGCGGACCCGGCCAGACGCTGCTGCCACCACAGGCGCCACGGCGCATGCAGGCGCAGGTGGGTGCCGTCGAAGACGAAGCGGCCGCGCGCGGTCGGACGCAGTTGATAGCGCACCTGGGTCTGATGCGCGGCCGCTTCGTCTTCGACGGCACCCACCTGCGCCTGCATGCGCCGTGGCGCCTGTGGTGGCAGCAGCGTCTGGCCGGGTCCGCACGGACCGTGCGCGTGTATCCGAACTTCGCGCCGCTGACCCGCTTCGCCCTGTTCAGCGCCGAACAGGCTTCGCGCCTGGTCGGCGCGCACCTGAAGCGGCGCCGCGGCGAAGGCACCGACTTCCACCAGATGCGCGAATACCGGGTCGGCGACAGCCTGCGCCAGATCGACTGGAAGGCGACCTCGCGCGCGCGCAAGCTGATCTCGCGCGAGTACCAGGACGAGAAGAACCAGCAGTTGCTGATGCTGATCGACACCGGGCGGCGCATGCTGGCCAGCGAGCGTGGCCTGTCGCACTTCGACCATGTGCTCAACGCCGCGCTGGTGGTGTCGTACCTGGCACTGCGCCAGGGCGACGCGGTGGGCATGATGGCCAGCGGCGGCGACGCGCGCTGGGTGGCGCCGCAACGCGGCATGGCCACCGTCGACGTGCTGCTGCGGGCCAGCTACGACCTGCAGCCGCAGCCGGTGGCCACCGACTACCTGACCGCGGCCACCGAACTGTCGCTGCGCCAGCGCCGCCGCGCGCTGGTGATGCTGGTCAGCAACGTGCGTGACGAGGACATCGAAGACCTGCTGGCCGCGGTGCGCCTGCTGCAGCGCCGCCACCTGGTGTGCGTGGCCAGCCTGCGCGAGCGCGAACTGGACCAGGCGCTGGCGGAGGACGCACACGAGCTGCCGCAGGCGGTGCAGGCCGGCGCGGTGGCACGCTACCTGCAACAACGCAGCGCCGCGCACGACGCACTGCGCAGCCATGGGGTGATGGTGCTCGACGTCACCGGCGAGGAACTGCCCGCCGCGCTGATCGAGCGCTACCTGGCGGTGAAGCGGGACGGGTTGCTGTAGCGCGTGGCGGCGGCGCCGCCGCACCGCTCGGCCGCGCAACCCACGGCACTCACTGGCAGTGCTGCAACAGCTTCTCCAGTTCCGCCGCGGCGACGGCGGCAGGTGCCTTGCTCTTGATCAGGTCATAGCAGGCCATGGTCGATATGCCGCTCGCCAACCGTTGCGCAGCCACGCCGGTCGAGAACATCTTGCCCAACCCGATCGACGCCGAGCCCTTGCCATTGACGGTGCTCGTGCCATCGAAGCTGCCAAAGACGGAATAGGAGTCGCCCAGATTGCTGCGCGCGATCTTCGCATTGGCGGACTTGAGAATGGCTTCCTGCAACTCCGACGCTTTTTGCTTGCTGGCGTACTCGGACGCCACGGCGGCGGCGTTCTGCCGCAGGTCGTTCTCGCTCTGAGCGAAGCCCGCGAGAATCGCCTGATCTTCGGCAGTGGGCGCGAGCGCGTCCATGGCGCTCTTCGCGGCGCTCACGTCCGCCTCTTCGACCGTGCCCGGGCTCGCAGCCGCTGCCTGCAGCGACGCCCATTTCAGCTTCGCTTGATCGTATGCGCTTTGCCGCTTGGCGGCTGCGCTGTAGCTGTCGCGCAGTTGCTTGAGCTTGCTATCGGCCTCGATCATCGCCTGCTTCGCCAGCGTCTCCTCCGACAACGCCCTCGCATAGTCAGTCGATGCCTTCTTGGCCGCTTCGATCCGCGCATCTTCGCTGGTCCCGTCGGCGTCCGAATCGCCCTCTCTGGCGACGCCGGAGATCACCAGCAGCTCGTAGCCCTTTTTGCTGCAGTCGGCACCGGCAACGCCGTCGTTGCACTTTCTCGCCACCGCCACCGGCACATAGGCCGCATCCACCTGCTTGTAGCCCAGGTTCATCGAAATGCCTGGGTTTTCGGTGGATGCCGTGGAAACATCGACACCGAAGCTCGTCTTCGACGCGTAGACCAACGGCGCCTGCTCCAAATGTGCGCAGCCGCCCAACAGCAGAACAGAGAAACAAGCCAGAGACGTTTTCATCGTGACACCTCCTGTGATGCGATGCAGACCTGAGACACATCGCCACCGCCGGCCTGCAGGATCGCGAGCAGGCGGCGGACCTCGGCGTCGGTATTGGACATCAGCACGATGCGGCACGCGTCCGCATCCGGGGGAACATAGATCGCGGTTTCGGCGTGCCAGCCCAGCGTCCACGCGCGCGGGGTCTGCGAAATTCCCAGCCCGCGCGAACGGATCGCCACAGGGGCCAATCCCGTCGTGGCGACGCGTGCGCCGAACAGGCCACGCACGACCACGTCCTCGCGCGCGGTGGAGACCGTCACCACCGCGCACGCGCTGCAGTTGGCTGCGACGCACGCCAGCAGCACCAGCACTCTGGCGCGAATACGAGATGCAGACATGCCGGCCCCCGCAACACTCCCCGATGTCGATCTTCGTCAGACGGGCAAGCCCGGTCAATCGTGACGAGTATCACATCGTAGACATTTCGCATGCGTCGCGCGTGGCGCGACTGCGCCGGCCGCATTCACGGCGAAGAATGAAATCGCAGACGCCGCCGCTACGTTGCCGCCGCAGGCACCGACGGCAGCTGCGCACTGGCCTGCTGCAGACGCTGCAGCGCCCGAAGCATCAGCGGCCGATGCCGCGCCAGCTTCATCCACGCCGGCAACCGCGCCACCATCGAGCGTCCGAACAGGCCGTGGCGTTCGCGCAGCGTCGCCGCCACGTAGTCCTGCAGCTCCTGCAGATGGCGCGGGTTGTAGGCCCACAGCAGGCCGGCGCGGGTCGGCGCGACCAGCGCCAGCGGCATGCCGAAATGCGGATCGTGGGGCGAGCCGTCGCGCACGCGCCGCGGCTGCACGGCCACCGCACATTCCTTGCGACACGACGCGCAGCGGCCGGGCAAGGTCTTGGGCGGCGGTACAGCGGCGGCCGACGCTGCGCAGACATGCACCCACTGATGCCCGCAGTGGCCGCAGGCCCGGCGGCCGACCAACTGCACCATTCCCACCCAGTCGTCCGCCGCGCTGTCCAACGCAGCGCTGCACTGCCCGCAACGGAAGCGTGCCTGCCAGCGATACGGTTCCCACTGCGCCAGCACCCAGCCCGGCGTGCCGCAGCGATGGCAGCGCACTGCGACCTGGTCGGCGTAATCGACCAAGCGCACGCCGAGGTTTCGATGCCGACGCGGCGCTTCAGGCGACGCTGCGTCGGCGCGCGACACCGACTCACGCATACAGCACACCCGGCCGCGCGTCCTCGACGATGGCATGCGGCAGGAACCGCGCGCTGTCGCTTGTGATCGGACTATCGTCCTCGCGGATGCCGATGCCGCAGGCGCGGTCGCCGACGATCCAGCTGCCGACCATCGGGTAGCGACCCTCGAACGCCGGCAGCGGATGCGCCTGCTGGCGGATGTAGGGCCCGGCATAGGGGCCGTCGCTCTCCAGCACGCGGCCATCGTCCAGGTGCAGCACGATGTTGGCGCCCTCGCGCGAATGCAGCGGCTTGCGCACCCAACCCGGCGGCAATGCGCTGCCGTCGTCGAATGCGGCCGGCAGCAGGTTCGGATGGCCGCGATGGCGCTCCCACAGCAGCGGCAGGATGCCCTTGTTGCTGAGCAGCGCCTTCCACGGCGGCTCCAGCAGGCGCAGGCCCGAGCCCGGCAGCGCCTGGCCGAAACGCTCGGCGAACATGTCCTCCAGCGGATACAGCTTGAACAGCGCGCCGATCACCGTGTCGTCCAGATCGGTGTAGCGGCCGTCGCTGGACAGGCCGATGTCCTCGATCGCGATCAGCTCGCCGCCGACGCCGGCCTGCGCGGCGCAGTCGCGCAGGTAGGCGATCGTGCCCTGGTCCTCTTCCGAATCGCGCACCGCGGCGAAGTACAGCGGCGGCGGCAACCCGCCGGCGAGCGCGGCGAAGCGCTCCAGCAAGGCTTCGTGGATGGAGTTGAACTGGTCGGCCTCGTCCGGCAGGCGGCCCTGCGCGCGCTGGTCCTCCAGCCACTGCCACTGGAAGAACGCCGACTCGAACAGCGAGGTCGGCGTGTCGTAGTTGAGTTCGTAGAGCTTGGCCGGGCCGCGGCCGTCGTAGGCCAGGTCCAGGCGCCCGTACAGATGCGGCTCGCGGCGCCGCCAGCTGTCGGCGATCCAGTCGCGGAACGCCGGCGGGATCGCCAGCCGCTGCATCAACGCCTCGCTGGCGACGATCTCGTCGAGCAGGCCCATCGCCATCGCGTGCAGTTCGGCACTGGGATCTTCCAGATCGCGCTCGATCTGGCGCAGGCTGAACGCGTAGTAGGCGCGTTCGTCCCAGTAGCGCTGGCCGTCGATAGTGTGGAAGCGGAAACCGTACTCCGCGGCCTGGGCGCGCCAGTCGCCGCGCTCGACGATCGCGATACGTTTCATGCGGGGTCTCGTGCGAAGAGAGAAAAAGCGGTATTCAGCTGCCGAAGCCGCGCCCACCGGCGGATTCGCCGAAACCGCCGCGGCTGACGGTGACCGCCCGGTTCGGCGTGGCGCCGATATGGGTCATGGTCTGGTTGCCGCGCAGCATCGTGCCGCTGGCGGCCGCCGCACCGGCACCGCCGGAATAGGACGCCGGCCGCTGCCACTGGTTCTGCCGGTCCTGGTAGGCGGGCGCGGCATTGAACCCGGCGGCGCGGTTGTTGTTGAGCATCTGCGACAGGAAGAAGCCGGTCATCATCGGCCCGATGAAGGAATGGCCGTGGCTGTCGCGCTGCTCCACGCAGCGATCCTGCGCATAGTCCTGCGCGCACTGCTCGCGGCTGGCGTACTTGGGCCCCTGCTCGGCCGCCTGCTTCTGCGCCTGTGCGAAGGCCTCGCGGCAGGTGGCGATGTCGTGGGTCTGCGCCACGCAGGCGTCCACCGAGGTGTACAGGCCTTCCTGGGCCTTGGCCTCTGGCTCGCGCCCGCAGGCGGTGAACAGCAGCGGCGCAGCGCTCATCAGCAACAAGGCGGTCGTCTTCGACCTTTTCATGGCAACGTCTTCCTGAGTCCAGCCACGATGATGCCCGGTTCCGCCGGCCGCGGAAACCCGCGGCCGGCGGTTGGGCGTCACTGCGGACGCACGCGCGACGCGTCAGCTCGTCGTCGTCGGCGGCGGCGGCACGTAGCTGGACAGGCGCGCGTCGAAATACGGCTGCACCGCGGCGATGTTGGACTTGACCTGGATGTCCATGCCGACGTCGCGGCTCATGCCCAGCACATCGTTGTCCGGCCAGCCGGGACCGAAGCACCACTGCGTGCTGGGGATGTTGTTGGCCTCCAGGTGCGCGAGCATGCGCTTGGTCGCCAGTTCCGCGCTGGCGTTGCCGGCCGGATAGCCGTGCTCGCCGAGAAAGCCGCGCTTGCCTCGGTGTCCCAGCCAGTCGATGAACGGCTTGACCATCTCGATGCCGGTGTCCGGCGCAACGTTTTCATTGCGATTGGCCCAGGCGCCGCCGCCGCGACCCTCGTTGTCCAGGTAGTTGTGCGCCTCGTAGACGATGCGGTCGTACGGGTCGGGGATCGTGTCCAGGTTGTTGGACACCTGGTCCCACAGGCGCGCACTGGCGTACTGATTGCCGCAGACGAACACGTAATGCGATCGGTCGAAATCGAAGATGCGCGCTGCGGTGGCGGTGGCGGTGCGCAGCCAGTGATCGGCCATCACCAGCGTGCTGCCGTCGGCGTTGCGCTCCGGTCCCTGGTAGGGCTCGTTCATCAGCCCCCAGCCGAAGATCGCCGGATGCGAGCGGAAGCGCTGCACGATGCGACTCCACAGATCCGGCAGGCCGGCGGCGCTGTACAGCGTGCAGCCCGGCGTGCCGATCACGCGGTACTCGTAGAGCTTGAGCAGATTGTCGGCAGGATCGAAGTAGGCCAGGTACAGGAAATTGCCCTTGCGATAGGTGCCGTTCCACACCGTTTGGTCGGCGGGGTCGGCGACCGCGCGGCCGTCCGGCCCGATCAGCTGGCCGGCGCCATCGCGCCGGTAACCGGACTTGCTCGCGACCTTGATCGGCAAGCGCATGTAGTCGTGCAACTCCAGGATCGCCACCTTGCCGCGCTGCGCGAGCCGGTTCAGCACTTTCTCGACCTGGTCGCAATACGTGGCGTTGAGCGGCATCCCCTGGCCGGTACTGAAGCGCGCGGCGGTGGTGGGCAGGCGGAACAGCGGGCAGGCGCCGGCGGCGACGATGTGCTGGTCGCTGATGTCGCGGTAGTGCCGGTCGATGATGGCGTTGTCGACGAAGTTGTTGGACGCCAATCCGGACAGGTTGAGCCCGGCGAACGGCAGCGTGCCCGCGGCGCGGGCCTGGCCGCCAAGGCCCCACAGCGCTGCGCCGGCAGCGATGCCGACACCGGCACGCAGCACGCTGCGGCGGCCCGGATCGGCGGGGGTGGACACAAGGGAAGGGGCGGGGGAGGAAACAGCGGAAGACGACGAACGCACATGCCGAAGCATGGACACCTCCTGTGGTCATGATGGGCGAGCCGGGCCTACGCCCCCTGACGCACCGGCCACCGCAGTCTGCCAAGCGCAGGCAGGCAGGTCTGCGACCCGCTCCGCACTCCCGGGCGGCGCGCGGCGGCGCCAGCCTGCGTGCTAACGTGGTCGGCCCACCGGTGGGCGTCCAGGACGGTTGCAGCAGCAACGATCCGATCGCGCCACCATCGCCAGCCTCCCCGCCCGCTCGTTCGCTGCTCCCATGCCCGACTATCGCTCCAAGACCTCGACCCACGGCCGCAACATGGCCGGCGCCCGCGCGCTGTGGCGCGCCACCGGCATGCAGGACGCCGACTTCCACAAGCCGATCATCGCCATCGCCAATTCCTTCACCCAGTTCGTGCCCGGCCACGTGCACCTGAAGGATCTCGGGCAACTGGTCGCGCGCGAGATCGAGCGCGTCGGCGGCGTGGCCAAGGAGTTCGACACCATCGCCGTGGACGACGGCATCGCCATGGGCCACGACGGCATGCTGTACTCGCTGCCCAGCCGCGAGATCATCGCCGACTCGGTCGAGTACATGGTCAACGCGCACTGCGCCGACGCGCTGGTGTGCATCTCCAACTGCGACAAGATCACCCCCGGCATGCTGATGGCCGCGCTGCGCCTCAACATCCCCACCGTGTTCGTCTCCGGCGGGCCGATGGAAGCCGGCAAGACCAAGCTCGCCGACCACAACCTGGACCTGATCGACGCGATGGTGATCGCCGCCGATCCCACCGCCTCCGACGAGAAGGTCGCCGCGTTCGAGCGCAGCGCCTGCCCCACCTGCGGCTCCTGCTCGGGCATGTTCACCGCCAACTCGATGAACTGCCTGACCGAAGCGCTGGGCCTGGCCCTGCCCGGCAACGGCACCGTGGTCGCCACCCACGCCGACCGCGAGCAACTGTTCCTCAAGGCTGGCCGCACCGCGGTGGAACTGTGCCACCGCTGGTACGGCGCCGAAGACCCGCGCGCGCTGCCGCGCGGCATCGCCACCTTCGAAGCCTTCGAGAACGCGATGACCCTGGACATCGCGATGGGCGGCTCCACCAATACCATCCTGCACCTGCTCGCCGCCGCGCAGGAGGCCGAGGTGCCGTTCACCCTGCGCGACATCGACCGCCTGTCCAAGCGCGTGCCGCAGCTGTGCAAGGTGGCGCCGAACACGCAGAAGTACCACATCGAGGACGTGCACCGCGCCGGCGGCATCGTCGCCATCCTCGGCGAACTGGCGCGCGGCGGCCTGCTGCACACCGACCAGGCCACGGTGCACAGCCGCAGCCTGGCCGACGCCATCGCGCAGTGGGACATCACCCAGAGCGATGACCCCGCGGTGCAGACCTTCTACCAGGCCGGGCCGGCCGGCATCCCCACCCAGGTCGCCTTCAGCCAGGCCACGCGCTGGCCCAGCCTGGACGCCGACCGCGCCAGCGGCTGCATCCGCGACGTCGCCCACGCCTACTCGCAGGAGGGCGGGCTGGCGGTGCTGTACGGCAACATCGCCGAGGACGGCTGCGTGGTGAAGACCGCCGGCGTGGACGAATCCATCCACGTGTTCGAGGGCAACGCCAAGGTGTTCGAAAGCCAGGACGCCGCGGTGAAGGGCATCCTCGCCGACGACGTCAAGGCTGGCGACGTCGTGGTGATCCGCTACGAAGGCCCCAAGGGCGGCCCCGGCATGCAGGAGATGCTGTACCCGACCTCTTACCTGAAGTCCAAGGGCCTGGGCAAGCAGTGCGCCCTGCTCACCGACGGCCGCTTCTCCGGCGGCACCTCCGGCCTGTCGATCGGCCACGCCTCGCCGGAAGCGGCGGCGGGCGGCGCCATCGGCCTGGTCCGCGACGGCGACCGCATCCGCATCGACATCCCCCAGCGCCGCATCGACCTGCTGGTCTCCGACGCGGAACTGGCCACGCGCCGCGCCGACCAGGACGCCCGTGGCTGGAAACCGGCGGCAACGCGCCCGCGCAAGGTCAGTACGGCGTTGAAGGCCTACGCACTGTTGGCGACCAGTGCGGACAAGGGAGCGGTGCGGGACAAGGCGATGTTGGAGGGGTGAAGCGTTGCCATGAAGGCCGTGGGTTGCCGCGGTCTTCATGGCGTCCAGGTACTGCACTGTGGGAGGGACTTCAGTCCCGACGCGTGACCGCAAACGCCCACGGCTATGCTGCTTTTCTGGACACCACGGCATATGCGGAGGATCTGCGCGGCCTACCCCATCCGCGCTGAATGCCGTTCACCATTGACTAGGATGAAGCGCCCCATCCAGCCAACAGACATTTGCTCGGTACGCAGGCTGTAATGCCGAAGCCGCAACCGGCCACGCACCTGCTCCAGCAACCTCGGCGGTGGATGCGCCGTTACGCCTTCATCGTCATGGGTGTAACTCATACGCCAGCTCGAACGTCGGATAACGTAGCCAGCATTGGCGCACAGAGTCGCAGCCACCATCAGGCAAGTCATTGATGCAGGTGGGAATTTCCCGCTTTGCAGACGTCTGGCGTTGGTGGATACTTGGGGCATCACCGCTTTTGGGCGGTCCAATAGTAGTTAGGCCCTCAAGAACTACAGGACTTTGTATGACTATCCCAGATCACGTCAAGGATCGCATTCGCCTCAAAGCACAGTCGGATTGGCCCGACGACTTTGAAATGCAGCGACATACCATTGGCAAGCAGGTTGAGGCCTTCCAAGAGCTTGAAGTATTCAAAGAAAAGTTCGCATCCGACGAATTCGTTGGTGCCATCTTCAACTTTGCCTCATCTAGCTGGCCGGATGACTACGAGATGGAGCTTCACACATTCAAAAAGCAGCTCGATGCCGGCATTGCTTTTTTCAACCATGAAGCCGTCGATGTGCCCAAGGGTACCTTTGAGCAGATAAAGCTCAAAGCCTTCTCAGAATGGCCAGATGATCATGAAATGAAGTTGCATACCTTGGAGAAGCAATTAAATGCTTGGCGCGCACTACAAAACTTTTGACCGCTTCCAATCATGCCTTCGCTCACCAGCCTAACTATTTGGTCAAGCCGACGCCCACAAGCTTCGCTTGCGGGTGCCCTCCGTGCTTCGCACTCCGGCGCGGCTTACCGCGAGCGTTAGAGGCCAAGACATGGAATATCGCAGAGCCCTGCTAGACAAGCTCGAGAGCCTCGACAGGATTGACAACGAGCACTTTCCCATCGTTTCTCTCGACGACTACTTCATCGGTAACCCACAAGAAGACTCGATCGCCCCAAATCAATGGGGATATGGCCGCCCTTCTATTCGTGACATCTATGCAAGGCTCAAAGAGATCGAAGCCCGTCCTGATGTTCAGGGCGTGTTTGTTGGGCTTCATCAGGATTGGGGCGAGTCGTTGGAGCACAGCGATCTTTGGCCCGCCGCAGAGAACATCCACATTTTCTCTTCCGCGCCACAAGACATTGCAGACCAGTGGATTGAAGGCTTAGAGTCTGACGGGATTGGGCCAGGCTGGCCATATGGAAAGCATGCAGCCGCACCCGAGCCGCCTCCCGGCTATCAGGTGTATACAATCTATTGGGACTGAGGGCTTGCCCTCTAACAATTCGTTCAAGCCGACGCCGCTTCGCGGCGCGGCTTAACTCAGGTGTTAGACCCCAATGATCGAGCGCATGACACACGAGGAGTATGTGTTCTCAGCTCGCCGGAAAGCGGTTGAGATCGCTACAGGCGTCCTCGCTGGAGAGATGCCTGTCTTGGAGGGCTGCCATTCCCTCGCCGCGCTTCGTTGCGAGGTCGAGGTGGACGTCCGTGACCCAGATTTCATGACCTTTGCAATGATCTCGTCAGAGGTTGATGCGCTACCCATTGGAGCTGCTCGGGCACGCTGGGCTCCGGAGGCATTGGCAAAGCTGGAGCCGGACATACAATCGGCAATCGCATGGGCAACACCGCAAGCACTTCCGGCCTGCCAGTCCATAGTGCAGCGGTTTGGGGCCTAACAGTCCATTCAGGCCGACGCCGCTTCGCGGCGCGGCTTAATTCAGGCGTTAGCTGCTAAGGAGAGTTTATCGTGGCCTTGAACTATGAAAATCTCGACTCTCGCACCCGGGAGAACATGTCATCAGAGATCGCGCACGATGTCGCTAGCGGGGTCTTATACATCAGTAGCCGCCTTACCGCAGAAGGGGCCAAAGCATGGCCTGCCCTTCTCGCCCAAGCCGCAGACTCTAATGACGACTCATGGCTTGCGGCTCAGTTGCAAGCTAGGGGTTATCTCAGGTCGCACGAGGAGCGCCGAACACCAAAAGGCGGCGTGACCGTCGCAAAAGTTCCCGTAACCGCGAACACCACGCTCGCAGAAGGTGAGTTCAATCGCTTCTACGCTCGGGGGTTGTGTCAGCGCGCCATCGCTGACGGGCAGCGATCCGTCGTCGCCTATCGAGCCAGGCACTCAGAAAACCCTCGTCCCGAGTCCGAGGCAATCATTGGAAAGCACTTTGAGCCCGATGCCTTGCTGCAGGACCTTCGGACATCGTCCGGCGTGGAGCCGGCGCTTGGCCTGCCGCCTGGACCCAATTCGGGGCTGTCGGTCAGGCTCCCGTGAACGCAGCTAACAACTCGTTCAAGCCGACGCCGCTTTGCGGCGCGGCTTAACTCAGGTGTTAGCACGCAGGAAAAAATGACCGCATCTCCACCATCAGAAGAGCAGATACATCTCGCGGCCTCGCTAGGCATCGATGTTGTTCTTGACACGTTTGACGTGGCTGCAGCCCGATTGCTGGACCGTGTGGCAGCCGCAATCGGGCACGAACCCGCTGAGCCATCCAGCGATCGTCAACGCGCTTTCGCATCATCGCTTGGGCAAGACGTTTCCACCGATTCAAAGCGTGTCGCTAGCGCCAAGATTGGTGAGGCTCTTTTCGCCAAGAACCAAGATGCAATTGTTGCGCTCAACCTGAAGCCTGGAGATCGCGTTATTCGCCTCACTCGATTCGAGCATGATGGAGATTTACGCTCTTTCGAGCAGGAGTTTGTAATTTCCTCCATCCAGCCCAATGGTCGTGTCTTCTTCAAGGGTGGCAATGGTCAAGGTGCTTGGCCTACCCAGCTACACAAGCCTGCGGGCTAACAATTCATTCAAGCCGAACCCGCTTCGCGGGTCGGCTTAATTGACGCATTAGGTCTCACATGCGGCCAGGTACACACTTCGCCATCGAACTTGAAATCGCCGGCACGGCTTCCGCAAATTCCAGCCGACGCTTCCACAGCGAAGCGGATGCTCTTGCGTTTGCAAACAGCAGTCTTCAGCACGATGTAGAGCTGTTCGTCGCATGCTTGGGCAACCAGGTAGATTTTGGAAATTTCATCATTAGCGCGGGTGCGGACAACAACTTCGATGTGCGCGTCCACGACCACAGAGGCTTTCTCGCGCACGGCGTCACCAGGGAGCATGCGCTTCAGGCGCTCGCCTACTGGCTGCCATCGCAAGATCGGCTGCCCAGTCTTGCATGGAGCGAAGAATGAAACCTAACTGGGCGCTGCAGCGGACGGCTCCGGTGCGCAGCCCTTACGTTTCCCGCCATCGGATCGCTCGCCGCTTCGTCGGCCATTTTCATTGCTCCGCTGCGCTCATTGCCTTCGGGCTCGGTCACATCCAGCGGTCAGCGCCTCGGGCAAGCCCCAAGACCGCAATCTGTGGCATGCTCGTCACTCGGCGGCAGTGCTGGGGAGCGCTGACCATGCTCTACCACCGCCTCGCACCGCCGCTTCACCATTCGTTCAAGCCGGCGTCGCTTAGCAACGCGGCTCAACTGAAGCAATTAGCACACAGAACAGCGAGAAGGGGGCTCGATGGAGATGACGATTGGAGACGCGCAGTGGGACATGCGTCGCGGCTACTTGAGCGGAAGTACCGGGATCGTGGCATCGGCGACGGCGTGGGCAGTCGCCACTGCGTTTGCGGCATTCGTCACACCAGAGCGTGCTATCTGGTCGCTGCTTATTGGCGGCATGCTGATCTATCCGGTCAGCGTGCTGCTGTGCAAGCTTCTTGGAGCCTCTGGCGCACACGGTGAAGGCAATCCGCTCGGTCAACTTGCGGGAGCGAGCACGTTCTGGCTCATCTTCAGCTTGCCGCTCGCGTACGGGCTGGGCCTCCGTCAGCCGACTTGGTTCTTCCTGGGCATGCTGCTCGTCATCGGGGGCCGCTATCTGGTGTTTGCATCTGTGTATGGCATGCGACTCTACTGGGCGTTGGGTCTGGCGCTAGCCGCGAGCGCAATTGTCTTGGCGTTATGTCGCGCGCCCGCCGTCTTCGTGGTTGCCGCTGGCGCGCTCATCGAGTTAGCGTTTGGCGCCACAGCTTTCACGCAGCATCGAAAGTGGATGCGCGCCAACAATTCGTTCAAGCCGACGCCGCTTCGCACCGCGGCTTGACTGAGGCGTTAGGACTCACGAGTAACGACCCGACTCCCAAGGTGTTGTTCCGTGTCCCAGATGATGAGGGCGGGTCCACGGTTGATACGCTTTGGTCCGTTCCGCTCAGTGATGACCGATACACGTTGGACGACTCGCTCTTCTATGCTGACGGCGTCTCTTGGCAGGGCACGGTCTTTCCCCCGTCGACCTGCAAGAGGCCCGCACACGCAGCGAAAGCCGAGTGACAAGACGCCATGCAAGCGCCCCCCCATGCGTAGTCCGGTTCCATCCATGCGTCCTTGCTGATCGACAGGACACCCCATGATTGCAGGCAAGAGCAAACTCGATCGCAAAAAGCACCTGGCCTCGATCGTCGCCGGTCATCTCGTGTCTCTCGGCCACACCGCTTCGGTTGTGGAAGGGAGGATCAATTCGGCCGGCCACAGGGATCAGGTGCTCGTGGATAGCGCGATCGGCCTGGTGCATGTCACCGCATCGAGCAACACCGAGCCGAACGGCAGCATCCTGTGTTCGGATATCGAAGACGGCGATCAGTCGTTCCTCGCCGACAAGAAATTCGCGGCGTTTGGCTGGAACACCCGCGATGGGCGGACGACGGTCATGCTCGTGCCTGCCGAGGCGGTGCGCGGCAACAAGTCGATGACCAAGGATCAGATCAGGTCGGCTAGCATTCGCGCGTACACCCTGATGCTGGGGCCACCTGCATGAGCCTCGATGCAGGCACGACCGGCCCGCGCCGGCTTGGTTCACGGCTCAGGCACGATTTTCCACCCAAAAAGGCAGACCGCCCGATGAAATCGCTCCGCCGCTGTACGCTTCTTGCACTCGCACTGCTGGTCTTCTGTTTTTCTGCCACGGCGGGCAATCCCCAAGATGCGGTACTGACCTACCCCGCCGATGCCGCTGTGCCGATCTCGCTCACCTTGTTGACGCGCCAGGGAAAGGTAGGGCGCGACAACGCGATTTACGACAACTACCGCCCACAGGTGCGATTCTCAGGTGAGAGCAAGGACGTCATGTGTGCATTGCGCATTTCCAAAGCGCAGCAGAAGATCGAACCCGGCGAGACCGCTGCGGTGTCTCTGAGCTGCATCGAGCAGTTCCACGTTTTGGAAAAAGACAGGTCGTTCATCGCCTATGAGGGCGGGCGCAAGGTCGCCGAGGGCATCCTGCGTTGATGGCGCTGGCAATGTCAGGCGGCACAGCGCGTCAGCGCACAGCCGGCATCGGACCGGCGCAGCGCGTCGTTTGCTCGATACGGAGTGTCCCCACCCTTCCAGCACGCGACGCACTTCTCGCTCGCTGATCGCGCGCCCCGTACAGCCGACCATGCGCTGGAAATCGATCTTTGCCTATGCCGCGCTGCTGTTTGTTCTCCGGTGCGGCGTTGGCTTTTTCAGCGGCTTATTCGAGCTAGGCGGCTTGGTGAATGCCTGGACCCTTCTCTCTTTCCTGCTCTGCGCCGCACTCTTCGCACACCTCGTGTTGCGTGTGGCGCAACAACGCCCCGCGCACGCCTGCCTCATCCTGGTCATCTACGCCGCCTTCGCGGATGTTCTCGTGGCGCTATTGCCACCAGACACGACGGACGAACCAGCCATGTTTGTCGCTCTGGAATGGCTGCAGCTGCTCGCCTCCGCAGGCCTCGGTCTGCTTGTCGGCTGGGTGTTTCGGCGCGCGGCCGATCAACGCCGGCTGCTGTAGTCGCGTGCAGCACACACCGCGCCCGCCAATGTCATCCGAGGGTTGGCTGACGCCCATGATCAAAATAATCAAATTCGTTGGAAAAGGAACGGCGCTGCTCCTGCTGGGAACGCTTGTCGCACTGGTCGCTTACGATGCGCTCGCTGTCCGCCCACATCTGGCCCGAATCCGCGATCTTCTCGCCCACGCCAATCCAGAAGACGCCACTCCTCCCGAAGCGATTCGCAGGCTGATCGATGCGAATGTGGGATCGCCCTCCCCGCATGCGGCTCGCCTGGTGACGTCCCTCGTCTACACGGATTTGGCGCAAGGTCAGTCGCACGTGCGCAACGCGCTTTGGAGCGTGCTGCTACCGGTGCACTTCGACGAGTCGCACATCTACGGCCTCTACTGCAGTCTTTCCTACAACGGCACAGATCATGGATTGAGCAGCTTTGCCAATCGGGAATTCGGCAAACCGCTTAGCCAGCTTTCACCACTGCAGGCAGCGACCACCGTTGCGGTCACCCATGCTCCTACAATCTACTTGAAAGATCGCGACAAGCTGGGCAGGCGCGCTCGGACGCTATTGGCAAGGTCCCGGCCTCCGCATTAGACCTCCATGCTGCAACAGGCGACGCCGCCGTTTCGTCCACACCGACTCTCCTCTGACATGACCCGGCACAACGGGATTGGCACAACATGAAGAAGACAATCGCAAGCATTGCCATGACAGCGACCTTGACGAGCCTGCCGCTCGCAGCACCAGCGTCTGAGCCAGTGCCATCCATCAGCCAAGCGACACTGCAGGAGTCCGAGAGCGAATACCAGCACAGCCCGCTCTGCGGCAAGGACGAGCTTACGCTGTGGACGTGCCAGACGCGCAAGCGAGAGTTTTCGCTATGCTCGTCGAAGGCGGTCAACCGGACCTCGGGCTACCTGCAGTATCGGGCGTCGGAGAGCGGCAAGCTGGTGCTGCAGTACCCCGCACAGCAGAAGCCGCCGACGGGTCTCTTCACTTACAACACGTTTCCCAACGGAAACGCATCGATCGAGTTCAGCAACGGCGGCTACCGGTACAGCCTGTTCGACCCGCTCAGATCCGCTTCGTCCATCTCCGTCTCCGGACCTGGAGCATCGGACAAGACCACGCAGATCGCCTGCGGCCCGAACCAGACCCTCCAGCTCAACTACACGATGCGGTTGATGTACGACGCCGGCGTGTGGGTCGATCCCTGAGTGCGCCGAAACAGGCCGCGGCGTCGGCGTCCCGCTCCTCCCGACCGGCCGCCGACCGAGTGCGGTGGCGGTAGCGGTCGATGCAATTTGCGCTTGCTACACTCGGCGCGGCGGCGCTGCTCCCGAGAGCGACCAGGTCGACCGCCATGCCAAAGCCGCCACACCTTACGTTTTTTCCGCAACCTCTTTCTCCCTCATCGACTATCGGTGCCATCATGAAACAAGCCATCGCGCTTCTCCTGCTTGCCTTCGCCTCCTCGTCCGCTTTCGCGGCGGGCAGATCCTGCGAGGAGTTGAAGGCCGAGCTCACCGCGAAACTCGATGCGCACGGCGTCAAGGACTACACGTTGGACATCGTCGACAACGCCGACGTCAAGGATCGGAAGGTCATCGGCAGTTGTGCGGCGGGAAGCAAGAAGATCGTGTACAGCAAGAACAAGCCGTCGACGTAAGCAACAGGAGCTGTTACGTCATGCATGCAACGTGGACGCGAGGCATTGTCCTCGCACGTCGAAGGAGCGTTTCATGCAGGTAGTAGATCACGCGCCTCATGCCTGGTTTCTCCTGCGCGACGGCGACACGCTGCTGCTCGACGTCAACTGCAGCCATGGCCCGGTCGGTTATGCGTGGACCATGGCGCTGACAGCCCAGGAAGTTGCGCAGTACCGCGCGCTCGGGCGTGATTTCATCACGCAGCTCGCCGAACGCGTGCAGTCGACCGCGCCGGGGGTGTTGGGCAGTCGGTCGCCGTATCTGGTTCGCAAAGCGGATGCCGAGACCCGCCAGCGGGTCACCGTGGCGATCAAGGCCTGGATCAAGGACAACTGATTGTCCGCCGCGGGCCGTACTTCTCCGCTATTTACGCCGCAGCATTGTTTTCTACCAGCGACAGAGACAATGACAGAAGACCCGAAAGCCCAAGGTCGCAAAGCGCTCCGCAGATCAGCGCAGTCCAAGCAGTGCGCGCCCGCGGAAGCCACCCTTCCGCTCCCCAGAGAGACGCTCTGGGCCTTGTTCGATTACTTGAACGACGCGCTCGCCGATGGCTGCGATCACTCCTTGCGACTCACCGCACAGTTCCTCGCGTCCCAGGATGTCGCTCCGGAGTCGGTCATCCCCTGGCTCGGTGCGCACGGAGGCTTCTGCGATTGCGAGGTGCTGTTCAATGTCGAAGAGCGCTGGGGCAAGCCGTGACCGGACATCGACCTGATGCATGACCTTCCGTATCACTTCCTGGCCGATCTGCTGCTGCATCCTGCGCAACCAGGAAGCAAGGCGACTGCGCTCGTCTCCGGCCAGTGGTGCGCCATTCTCTGCATCGACCAGCAACAGTGGTCGGCCCGCCTCACCTTCACCGGCAGCCCGGCGCCCGGGGTCACTTCCGCGCAGGGGTACAGTTGCTGATGCCTGACGCACTTGCCCACTTCCCGGCGGGCGCCGATTTCACGCTCTGGGCGAACGGCAGCGAAGGGACAGGCTACGTGGTCTCGAGGGCGGCCTGACAGGCACATGGAACCCACATGCACGTCGACATCACCCACCACGTGGACGCCAGCGAGCCCGACGACGGGTACGGTTACCACTATGCCTACACCCTCTACCGCTTCAGCGACGGCCGCGATCGGTTGCTGGCGCGGAGCTACGACGACGATGCGGATCAGGCGCATTTCCTGAACATCGAAGTGGAAGGGCACGTGCGCTTGATGATCGACGCGGACCTGCGGCATCCGCTGCTGCTGGCCGCCGCGGCGTACCTGGGCGAAGCCGGCAAGCGTAGACTGCGCTGGCTGAGCGGCCGCGGCGACGGTTACGAGCCGCTGCCCGGCCAGCCCACCATCGGACCAGCGGAGGCTCCATGAAGCGCGTCACCGGGATTGGCGGCATCTTCTTCAAGGCACAGGACCCGGCCGCGCTGCAGGCCTGGTACCAGCGGCATCTCGGCATCGACGTGCAGGCCTGGGGCGGCACCGCCTTCGCCTGGAACGACGCCAGCGGCGCGCCGGTCACCGGCTCCACCGTCTGGTCGATCGGCGCGGCGGCGCAGGAGCCGCACTTCTCGCCCGGCACGGCACCCTTCATGATCAATTACCGGGTGCACGATCTGCACGCGCTGGTCGCGGCGCTGCGCGAGGAAGGCTGCCACGTGCTGGACCGCATCGACGAATCCGAATACGGCGCCTTCGCCTGGGTCATCGACCCGGAAGGCAACAAGGTGGAGCTCTGGCAGCCGCCCGCCGGGCAGTAGTGCCCGCTCCGGCCGGTCGACTGGCCGGCCGGTAGCACGGGACGCCCGACCGGTCAGCGTCGAACCAGCCCCGCCGACATCGCCGGTGCACGCCGACCGGTGGATTGGCGCCGCCGACTGGCTGCACATGATCTTCGCTCGCCCTGCACTGCGCTATCACTACTGTCCGCGCTCATTGTCCTGATCGGGATCCGCGCCACCGATGAATGCCTCCCTCCCGAGTTCCCCCTCGCCCCTGCGTCCCTTCGCGGCGCGGGTCCTGGTCGTCATGGCGCTGGGCGCGCTGGCGCTGCTGGCCTGGCAGTTGTCGGAGCTGCTGCTGATCGTGTTCGGTGCGGTGGTGGTGGGCGTGCTGCTGCACGGGCTGGCCACGCTGTTGCGCAAATGGTTGCCGCTACCGGAGTGGGCGGCGCTGGCGCTGGTGATCCTGGTGCTGGTGCTGGCGCTGTCGGCGATCGTGCTGTTGTTCGGCGCCGAGGTCGCCGCGCAGATCGACACCTTCCGCGCCACCCTGCCGGCAGCCTGGAACAAGTTCCATGCCTGGCTGCAGTCCGGCCCGCTGGGGCCGCAGATCGAGCGCATCCCCGACCAGTTGCGCGACGGCGCCTCGACCCTGGCCACGCACGCCGGCGCCATCGTGCTGTCGGCCGGCGGCGGCGTCACCGACGCGGTGCTGATGATGGTCGGCGGGCTGTACCTGGCCGCGCAGCCGCGGCTGTATCGCCAGGGCCTGCTGCACCTGTTGCCGCGCGACCGCCGCGGCGTCGCCGACGAGGCGCTGACCGCCAGCGGCCAGGCGCTGCGCGCGTGGTTGACCGGCCAGTTGCTGGCGATGGCGGTGATCGGCACCCTGACCGGCATCGGCCTGTGGCTGCTGGGCGTGCCGGTGGCGCTGGGCATCGGCCTGTTGACCGCGCTGCTGGACTTCATCCCCATCGTCGGCCCGATCGTCGCCGCGGTCCCGGCGATCCTGCTGGGCTTCACGGTCAGCCCGCAGGTGGCGCTGGGCGCGCTGCTGCTGTTCGTCGTGCTGCAGCAACTCGAAGGCCATGTGCTGCAGCCGCTGATCCAGGCGCGCGCGGTGGACCTGCCGCCAGCGCTGCTGCTGTTCTCGCTGTTCGGTATCGGCGTGCTGTTCGGGCCGATGGGCGTGGTGCTGGCGGCGCCGCTCACCGTGGTGCTCTACGTGCTGGTCAAGCGCCTGTACGTGCAGCATGCGCTGGGCGATGCCGAGGGCGCGGAGGGCGCCGGAAAGCCCGCCGCCTGATCTGCGGTGCGTGATCCCATCCCGCCCCGCACGCGACGATGCCCACCGATCCGCAGGACCTGCAACGCGATCTCGCCGAGACCTTGCACGGTGCCGCCGCGTACAACGACAAGGGCTATGCCTGGCTCGGACACGATGCCCAGCAGATCGCCGACATGCAGCATCGGTTCCAGGCCCAGTTGACGGAACTGGCCGCGCGCCTGGGCGAGGCGCGACTCGGCCCGGCGCTGAGCGCCGCCATCGCCAGCGGCGCGGCCGCGCGCGACGGCTCGGGCGACTATGTGGTGCTGTGCGAGCAGGTGTTCGGCCGCGCGCGGGTGCGCCGCTGACGGCCTCGGGCACCGCCCGGCGCAGCGTCATCCAGCGTCACGGGCGCGCGGCCTGCGATACGGCCGCTGAACGCCGGTCCCGCGCTGGGACCGGCTGGCTTTGACTTGTCATTCACGCGGCCCACACTGGCGGGTGCCTTTCCCTCGCCCGATGACCCCGTGAAGAAGCCGCCCCAGGATCCCGCGTCCACCCCGCCCGCCGACACCGACACCAGCCCCGAAAACCCGCAACGCCGGCGCCTGCTCGGCGGCCTGGCGCTGGCCGGCAGCGCCCTGGCGCTCGGCGGCCCCGCCGAGGCCCACACCGAGAGCGCCAAGCGCGCGCCAGCGCGTGCGCTGTCGCCGACGGAACTGGATCGGCAGCTGCGGCAGAAGATCGAACACGTGGTGGTGATCTACGCCGAGAACCGCAGCTTCAACAATCTGTTCCCCGAGTTTCCCGGGCTGCAGCAGCCGCTGTCCAAGGTGACGCCGGCGCAGGCGCGGCAGGTGGACCGCGACGGCAGCGTGCTCGACATCCTGCCGCCGATCTGGGGCGGACTGGCGCCGGACGAACAGGTGGTGGCGCATCGCCGCTACAAGATCGGCGAGGACGCGATCGGGCCGCTGCCCAATGCGCCGTTCGCGCTGCGCACGCCGGACGGCCAGCTGCTGCCGCACGGCATCGTGACCCGCGACCTGGTGCATCGCTTCTACGAAAATCAGATGCAGATCAACGGCGGCCGCAACGACGGCTTTGCCGCGTGGAGCGACGCCGGCGGCCTGGTGATGGGCCACTACGCCGATGCGCCGGCCACGCTGCGGCTGTGGAGCCTGGCCCGCGACTACACGCTGTGCGACAACTTCTTCATGGGCGCGTTCGGCGGTTCGTTCCTCAACCATCAGTACCTGATCGCCGCGCAGGCGCCTTACTACCCCAAGGCCGACACCAGCCCGGGGCGGACGCAGATCAGCGTGCTGGCCAGCGACCGGCCCGACGAGATCCGCCTGGCGGTGCAGGACGATTCGCCGGGCACCGCGCTCAACGGCCGGCCGCGCTTCGTGCGCAACGGCGCGCTGACCCCGGATTTCTGGGCGATCAATACCCTGAGCCCGCCGTTCCAGCCCAGCACCAGCCAGGACCCGACGCGCCCGGACTACGCCGACCCCAACAGCCCCAACACGCTGCCGCCGCAGACCCACCGCCACATCGGCGACGCGCTCGACGCCAAGGGCGTGGACTGGGCCTGGTACGCCGGCGGCTGGGCGCTGGCGGTGCAGGGCAAGGGCGACACCGGCGACACCAGCGAGTTCCCGGGCAGTCCCAACTTCCAGATCCACCACCAGCCGTTCAACTACTTCGCCAACCTCGCCCCGGGCACGCCGGCGCGGGCGCGCCGGCTGCGCGACGGTGGCCTGGGCGACACTGCGCCGGAGAACCGCTTCCTCGCCGACGTGCAGGCCGGCACGCTGCCGCCGGTGACGTTCTACAAGCCGCAGGGCAACCTCAACATGCACGCCGGCTATTCCGACGTGGCCGCCGGCGATCGCCACATCGCGATGGTGGTGGACGCGCTGCGCAACAGCCCGCTATGGGAGAAGACCGTCGTGTTCATCACCTTCGACGAGAACGGCGGCTGGTGGGATCACGTGGCGCCGCCCAAGGCCGACCGCTGGGGCCCCGGCTCGCGCATCCCGGCGCTGGTGGTGTCGCCGTACGCCAGGCGCGGCCACGTCGACCACAGCGTCTACGACACCGGCTCGATCCTGCGCTTCATCACCCGCCGCTTCGGCCTGGAGCCGTTGCCGGGCCTGGTCGAGCGCGAGCGCGCGATGCACGCTGCCAGCGGCGTGGTGCCGGGCGACCTCACCGCCGCGCTGGATCTGGGCTAGGCCGGCGCAGGTTGCGCAGGGCGGGGCGGACTGCCGCCGCCCTGCCCCGCGTCCAGGCAATGCGGCACTCAGGCGGCGTGGAACGTGCCAGCGCCGCGCTGGCGACGGAACAGCAGCAAGGTGCAGGCCAGGCCGATCAGCGCCGCCAGCGACAGCCACAGCGCCGGGGCAGCCCGGCTGTGCGTGGTGTGGATCAGCCAGGTCGACACCGCCGGGGTGAAGCCGCCCATCGTCGCGGTGGCCAGGCTGTAGGCCAGCGAGAAGCCGGTGGTGCGCACCTCGGCGGGCATCACCTCGGTCAGCGCCACCACCATCGCACCGTTGTAGGCACCGTACAGCAGCGACAGCCACTCGCCGACCAGCAGCAGCCGCGCGAACGAGGGCGCGTCGACCAGCCACTGCAGCGCCGGCCACACCGTCAGCAGCATCGCCACGCTGGCGAACACCAGCAGCGGCTTGCGGCCGATGCGGTCGCTCAGCGCGCCCATCACCGGCAGCCACACGAAATTGGACAGGCCGATGCAGCCGGTCACCACCAGGCTGTCCAGCTCGCTCAGGTGCAGCTCGGCGCGGCCGTAGGTCGGCATGTAGGCGGTGATCAGGTAGAACGACACGGTGGTCATCATCACCATGCCCACGCCGGCCAGGATCAATCCGACATTGGCGCGCAGCGAACGGGCGATACCGGCCAGGTCCGGCGCCTGCCGCGCGGCGAACTCCGGGGTTTCCTGCAGCGAGCGGCGGATCAGGAAGATCAGCGGCACGATCAGGCTGCCGATGGCGAACGGCACGCGCCAGCCCCAGCTGTCCATCGTGCTGTCGGAGAGCAGCGCGTGCAGGGCCACGCCGAGCGCAGCAGCGAACACCACCGCCACTTGCTGGCTGGCCGACTGCCAGGCCACGTAGAAGCCGCGCCGGCCCGGCGTGGCGATCTCGGCCAGATACACCGACACGCCGCCCAGCTCGGCGCCGGCGGAGAAGCCCTGCAGCAGGCGGCCGAGCAGCACCAGCAACGGCGCCAGCACGCCGATGGTGCCGTAGCCGGGGACGAAGGCGATCAGCAGCACGCCGGCCGACATCAGCCCCAGGGTCAGGATCAGGCCCTTGCGACGCCCGTGCCGGTCGATGTAACCGCCGAGCACCAGCGCGCCGATCGGCCGCATCAGGAAGCCGGCGCCGAACGTGGCCAGCGACAGCATCAGCGAGGCGAACGCGCTATGCGACGGGAAGAACGCATGGCCGATGGCCGTGGCATAGAAGCCATAGACCATGAAGTCGTACATCTCGAGGAAGTTGCCGGTGACCACGCGGAACACGGCGGCGGCGCCGTGCGGCGCGGCCTCGGCGGCGGGGGGCGTAGTGGAAGAAGTCATCGATCGGAGTCTGCTGGAGAAGAAACGGCACCGCCTTGCGATGTCGTGCGACGGCACGGGCGGCGCGCGCGGCAACGGTACAACACGTCGCGTACGCATGCCGCCATGACGCTGCACGTCGCTACGTACGGGTTAATGCACAGCGGTACGACGCCCAGGCCGGAACTGCCGCTGATGCAACATCGGGTGCATCCCGATACGCGCCGGTGATGCACCAAGCGTCGATGTCGATACGATCTCTACGTCCGCGCCTGGCTCGCTGGCGCCATCGCCTCACGAAACAGGCCAGCACGCGTAGGTCGCAACGACGCCACCACGTCCGAACGGGTAGCCTGCACGCTGTCACGCACCAGGAAGCGCCACCGATGCGTCCCGTTCGACCGCTGCATCTCGGCGTGATCGCCGACACCCATGGCCTACTCCGCCCCGAGGCGCTGGCGGCCTTGCGTGGGTGCGCCGCGATCGTGCATGCCGGCGACATCGGCAAACCGGACGTGCTCGACGCACTGCGAGAACTGGCACCGCTGCACGCGATCCGCGGCAACATCGACACCGCGCCATGGGCACAGGCGCTGCCCGAGACCCTGGACCTGGACATCGACGGCGTGCGCCTGCACGTGCGCCACGACCTGAAGACCCTGGCGCGCGTCGCCGATGGCGTGGACGTGGTGATCAGCGGCCACTCGCACAAGCCCTTGCTGGAGACCCGCGACGGCGTGCTCTATCTCAACCCGGGCAGTGCCGGGCCGCGCCGTTTCCGCCTGCCGATCAGCCTCGGCCACCTGTATCTGACACCGACCGGCCCGCGCGGCGAGTTGCAGACCCTGGGCTAGCGCAGGCGGCTCCCGCGCCGGGGCGCACCGACACGCGACACGCGGCGGGCAGGCGACGAACGCGCGCGATCTTCGCTACAGTGGAGGCGGGGAGGCGTGCGGCCAGCGGAGGCGTGGCGACGCCAGGATGCGGCAATGCGAAGGGGAGCGAGCATGCGCAAGGGATGGAACGTTTTCGGCAAGGTCGGCCTCGGCCGCATGACCAGGGACGAGTACCAGGCCAATCTCAACGGCCTGAACATGTTCTTCGGTGCCGTCCTGGGCCTGGTGCTCACCGGCACCGAGCGCCTCAACGCCTGGCAGTTCGGTGTGGTCCTGGGCGTCCTCGCCAGCCTGGTCATCTCGATCCTGTTCATTTCCAGCAGCCGGCACCGGGTGGCGTACGCGATCTACACCCTGCTGATGGTGCTGGCACTGCCGAAGGTGATCGACGTGATGCTCAAGGGCCAGGCCCTGCTGCCGGACAAGGTACAGCCGACGCTGATCGTGTGGACCATGATGACCATCATGGTCGAGTTCTGGGGCCGCGAGAAGGACGCCGAGAACGCTGCCGCGACGGCCGTGGACCGCACGCTCGGCTAGACGGCGCGCGGGCGCGGACGCACGTCGCGCACCGTCGCGATCGCGGCGGCGCGTCGCCTCACCAATCCGTCGGCGCGTAGTCCTTGAGGAACTGGCCCCACACGTGCTCGCCGGTGTTGAAGCCGTGGATGATCGGATCGACGATGCGTGCGGCGCCGTCGACGATGTCCAGCGGCGGATGGAAGCGCTCTTCCTCCACCTTGCGCGCGGCGATCTCGGCCGGATCCTCGTCGGTGACCCAGCCGGTGTCCACGCTGTTCATGTGGATGCCGTCGTTCTGGTAGTCGGCCGCCGAGGTGCGGGTCATCATGTTCAACGCGGCCTTGGCCATGTTGGTGTGCGGATGCCGGGTGGTCTTGAAGTTGCGGTAGAACTGCCCCTCCATCGCCGACACGTTGACGATGTGCTTGTCGCGCTCGGGCGTGCGCAGCATCAGCGGCTTGAGCCGCGCGTTGAGCACGAACGGCGCGACCGCGTTGACCAGTTGCGTCTCCAGCAGTTCCACCGAGGACACTTCGTCCAGCAGCAGCCGCCAGGAGTTGCGCCCGCGCAGGTCCACCTGCTGCAGGTCCTGGTCCAGGCGCCCTTCCGGGAACAGGTGCTGCTGGGCGAGCAGGTCGTCGGCCAGCAGCGGCACCTGCGACAGTTCCGCGGCGCGCAGCAGGCCGTCGGCACCGCTGCGCCCCTGGCCCGCCCCGGCCATCTGCGTGCTGCCCCCAGCCGGCAGCAGATCGGGGCCGCGCAGGCCTTCGTACTGGCCCACCAGCCGGCGCACGTGTTCGGGCAGGTCGTGCAGCGCGGCGGTCTCGCCGGCCAGCATGTGCGCGTAGAACTGCGGCGGCCGGCGCACGGTCTGGCAGGCGTTGTTGACGATGAAATCCAGGCGGCTGCGAGTCGCCAGCAGTTCGCTGCAGAACGCCTCGACGCTGGGAGTGTGGCGCAGGTCCAGCCCGTACACCTGCAGGCGGTGGCCCCACTCGGCGAAATCCGGCTCCTCCGCATAGCGCGCCGCCGAGTCGCGCGGGAAGCGGGTGGTCACGATCAGCTCGGCACCGGCGCGCAGCAGCTTGAGCCCGGCCTGGTAGCCGATCTTGACCCGGCCGCCGGTGAGCAGCGCCACGCGCCCGCGCAAGTCCGCGGTCTCGGTGCGCTTGAAGTAGTTCAACTCGGCGCAGGGCGGGCACATCTGGTCGTAGAAGTGATGCAGCTCGGTGTACTTCTGCTTGCACACGTAGCAGTGGCGCAACTCGGGCGAATGCGCCGCCGGCGCCTCGGCCACGGCCTGCGCATGGGTCAGCGCTTCCGGCGTGTGCGGCGGGAAATAGTTGGGCGTGCTGAACACCGGTTTGCGCCGCAGCGCACGGATGCCGGTCTGCGCCAGCAGCTCCTCGGCCTTGCGCACCTTCTCCTGGTGGCGCTCGCGCGCCTGTTCCTTGAGCAGCTTGCGCCGCGCCTTGGGCTCGGGATTGAAGACCTGGGCGACCACCTGCAGCAGGCGCACCCGCTCGGCTTCCGGCAGGGTATCGAGCACGCGCCGGTCGGCGGCGATGGTCTCGAGCAGGTCCAGGGTGATGCGCAGGCGCTCGGCCTGGGGCAGGTCGTCGGGCGAAACAGGGGCAGTGGCGTTCAAGACAGATCCGGGATGGGCGACGGCGGGCCGCAGCAGAGCGCCGGCACGATGCCGACAGGGCAGCACGCGGCCCTGCGGCGCCACCGCCCGCCGAAGCGGGAACAGCGGCGGCACGGGCCGCGGCGGGCCGGAGGAACCGGCCACCCGGGCATTTTCGCCGATCCGGGGCCCGCGATCCACGCGCCGTGCGATTGCCGGTCACGGCCTCCGCTCCGGAGGCGGAGCGAGGCGGGACCGCTCAGCGCGCGGGTGCGGTCGCGAACTCGCCGCGCTGCAGCTTGGCCACGTCGTTGCCTTGCGCATCCCTGGCCTGCAGGTCGGCGCCCTTGGCAGCGAGGTCCTTCAGCACCTCGGTGCGCTGGAACAGCGCCGCATACATCGCCGCGGTCTGACCGGCGTTGTTGCGCTGGTCCGGCGCACAATCGGCCTGCATCAGCCGCTTGGCGATGCTCAGCTCGCCCTTGAAGATGGCGCCCATCAACGCGGTGTTGCCGCGCTTGTCCTGCGCGCAGGGGTCGGCACCGGCGCGCAGCAACTGCTCCACCGCCGCCTGCTGGCCGTGGTAGGCGG
This sequence comes from Xanthomonas sp. LMG 12462, assembly GCF_009192885.1. Classification (NCBI taxonomy): domain Bacteria; kingdom Pseudomonadati; phylum Pseudomonadota; class Gammaproteobacteria; order Lysobacterales; family Lysobacteraceae; genus Xanthomonas; species Xanthomonas sp. LMG 12462. The sequence continues at coordinate 26,677 of NZ_NMPP01000045.1, forward strand.
CGAGGATCAGCGCGGTGTAGCCCTTGTCGTCGCGGGTATCGAGGTCGTAATGGGCGCGGATGAACTCGGCCAGCATGTCCTGGCGGCCCTGCCGCGCGGCATCGAAGAAGTAGCTGCGTAATTGCGCCTGCACTGCAGTCGGATCGGGCGCGGGCGGCGCGGCCGGTGCAGCGACCGCCGTGGCGCTGACCGCGAGGCCAAGAAGGAAGAGGACAACACGACGCATGGGGAGTCTCCGCAAGAGAGTACGCGGCGCGGCGATGCCGCCGCCGGGCCGCGCGTGGGACGGATCAATCCTGCAGCTGCGCGGCCAGTTGCTTGACCCGCGCCAGGTCGCCCTTGGCCACCCGCGCCACGCCGCTGCCGTAGGCCGGGTCGGCCTTGTACAGGAACGACAGCATGATGTGCTTGCTCGCGTCGTCGGTGCCGGCCAGCGATTCGCCGAAGCTCTGGATCAGGTCCTGCTGCTCCTTCTTGCTGTAGCCGCGGAACAGTTCGCCGGCCTGCTTGAAGTTCTGCTCGCGCGCGATCCTGGCCTGCTGGGTGGTGCCGGACAGCGGCAACTGGCTGTAGCGCGCGTTCGGATCCTGCGGCCGCGGGCTGAGACGGCTCGGCTCGTAGTTCACGCCGCTGCTGGTGCTGCCGGCATTCATCGCGCCGTCCTGGTTGCCGTTGTTGACCGCCACGCGCGGCCGGTTCACCGGCAGGCTCAGGCCGTTGGTGCCGACGCGGTACAGCTGCGTGTCGGCGTAGGAGAAGATCCGCCCCTGCAGCAGGCGGTCTTCCGACGGCTCGATGCCCGGCACCAGATTGGCCGGCGCCATCGCCACCTGCTCGGTCTCCTGGAAGAAGTTGTCCACGTTCCTGTTCAGCACCATCTGCCCGATCTTGCGCTCGGGCACGCCCGGCCAGATCTTGGTGGCATCCAGCGGATCGAAGTCGAACTTGGCCAGGTCCTCGGGCGCGAGCACCTGGATGTACAGGTCCCACTTCGGATAGTCGCCGCGCTTGATCGCGCCGACCAGGTCGTTGGTCAGGTGGCTGTAGTCCTTGCCCTGCACCGCCACCACCTGCTGCGGATCCAGGTTCTTGAGGCCCTGCAGGCTCTTCCAGTGGAACTTGACGTAGTGCACCTGGCCCTGCGCGTTGACCAGCTTGTAGGCATGCACGCCGTTGCCGTCCATGAAGCGGTAGCCGGCCGGCGTGCCTTCGTTGGAGTACAGCAGGGTCAGGGTGCGGGTCGCCTCGGGGACGTGCGAGAAGAAGTCGAAGCGGCGCGCATCATCGTCGAGGTTGGTGCGCGGGTCCGGCTTGAACGCATGCACCATGTCCGGGAACTTGATCGCATCGCGGATGAAGAAGGTCGGGAAGTTGTTGCCGACCAGGTCCCAGTTGCCTTCGCTGGTGTAAAACTTGGTGGCGAAACCGTGCGGATCGCGCAGCGTCTCCGGCGAATGGTTGCCGTGCACCACCGAGGAGAAGCGCACGAACACCGGCGTGGTCGTGCCCGGCGCGAACACCTTGGCCTTGCTCAGCTCGGAGATATCGGCGGTGGCGGTGAACTCGCCATGCACGCCGGTGCCGCGCGCGTGCACCACGCGCTCGGGGATGCGCTCGCGGTCGAAGCGCTGCAGCTTCTGGATCAGTTGCACGTCCTGCAGCAACGTCGGGCCGTTGGGGCCGGCGGTCTGCGAGTTCTGGTTGTCGCCCACCGGCGCGCCATTGTCGCGGGTGAGCGTGGACTGCGCGGCGCTGGCCGACAGGATCAGGGAAGGCGACAACAGGACAAGCAACAACAGGGATCCAGGGCGCATGGCGTCGGCTCGTGTGAAGGGAGCTGCAGCATGGCGGGAGTGCGACGCGCAGAACATTCGTTCCTTGCAATCGATGCCATCGACGCGGCCAATCGCATCCGCGCACTGTGATCGCGACCATTGGTAGAGCGCGCAATCCGTTGCAGCGGCAGCGTCGTCGCTGCGTCACTCGACGACAATGCAGCCGTAGATCGACCGCAAAATGTAGACGCGCGCGCGTGCCAGCGGCAGCGGCGATGCCTGGCGATGCGGCCGCAAGCGCACCGCGGCGCGATGTACCGCGCGTAGCGCCGCGATGGCGGACGCTAGCGCTTAGCGCTTAGCGCTTAGCGCGCGGCTGCGGTCGGCGAACAGTGTCTGATCGGCGCGGCTGTAGGCCTCGCGCTGCACGGCCGCATCGATGCCGCGCTGGAAGTCGGCGCGGAACGCCGACTCGGTGATGCGCTGGGCGATCAGGAACACCGCGTGCGCCGTGTCGGCGCCGACCGCCTGCGCATCGGGAAAGCCCTGGCGCCGGATCAGATCGGTCAGGCGCTCCTGGCTTTCCTTCTGCGCCGTTCGCACCTCGCGCGCATACGCGCGCAACGAGACGGTGTCGTGCTGCAGCCGCTGCGGCGAATAATCGCGCTTGAGATCGGCGCGGGCCTGTGCGTCGTCGCTGATCAACTGCAGCAGTTGCGTGCGATAGGCCGGATTGGCCGGCGCTGCCGCTGCTGCGTCTTCTGTCGGTGCGCCCGTCGGCCGCGCCACGGCGATGCCGGTCAGCACGCACAACGCCGCTCCGAACGCCCACTGTCTGGCGATTCGCATCATGATTCCCCCTGTCGCCCGCGATACTAGACCAGCGCGCGCGACCTGTCCGCGCCGCGGCGGCGACCGCACGCCGTTGCCCTCAGTGCGATGCCAGCTCGGCAAACGGCGTCACATCGACAACCCAACCGACGTCACATCGCCTAGCCGATCACCCGCTTGAACGGCGGCAACGCATCGATGATGCGCTTGCCGTAGCGCTTGGTCAGCAGCCGCGAATCGAGAATGATCACGCGGCCGTGGTCGTCGGCGGTGCGGATCAGGCGGCCGGCGAACTGGGTCAGGGTGCGCAGCGCGTGCGGCACCGCGATCAGGTTGAAGGCGTTGAGGCCGCGGCTCTCGAACCATTCGCCAAGCGTGGCGGTCTGCGGATCGGTCGGCACCGCGAACGGCACCTGGGTGATGACCACGGTGGTGCAGGCCTCGCCCGGCAGGTCCAGGCCCTCGCCGAAGGAATTGAGGCCGAACAGCACCGAGCCTTCGCCGGCGCCGATGCGGCGCATGTGCTCGCCGATCATCTGCGACTTGGAACCCTCGCCCTGCACCAGCACGCGGTTGCGCTGCGCAAGCGGCAGTAGGTCGGCCACCTTGAGCATCTTCCAGCGCGAGGTGAACAGCACGATCGAACCCTTGCCCCAGTCCAGTTCGCGTACCAGGTAGCGCGCCACTTCGCGCGGATGGCCCTCGCGGTCGTCCGGCGCCACCGGGAATGCCGGCACGATCAGTTCGGCCTGGTTGGGCAGATCGAACGGCGAGGACAGCGACACCATCTCCGCATGCGCGGGCAGGCCGTTGTCGATCGCCAGCGCCTGGAAGTCGCCGCCGCCGGTGAGCGTGGCCGAGGTCAGCACCGCCGCGTCCACCTCGCTCCACAGCAGCGAGCGCAGCACCTGCGCGGCCGACACCGGCGAGCAATGGCAGATCAGATCGGCATCGCGCGAGGCGGTGATCCAGCGCGCCATCGGCGGCTGCCCGTCCTGGTCCTCGCGGCGCCAGCCCAGCCACAGCGCGTACTGCTGCTCGACCATCTCCAGGGCCATGCCCAGGTTGCGCTGCAGGCGTTCCTTGGCCGCGTCCTCCTGCTTGGACTTGGCCGCCATCTGGTGTGCGGCCTGCACCCAGTTCAGCAGCGCCCCGGTGTCCTGCGCCTGCGCATCGATCAGCGGCTTCCAGTCCTCGGGCAGGCGGCCGTTGGGCGCGCGCCACATCGGTTCGTCCTGGCCCGGCTCCGGCACCCACACCCGTTCGATCTCGGCGCGGAACGCCTTCAGGCCCTTGGCCACCTGCGCGGCCAGTTCGACCGCCTCGTTGGGCAACTGGTTGCCGATGCGGTCCTTGTCGGCGAGCCGGTAGGCGGCGCCGACCAGCGCCTGCAGGCGGCCGGTGCGCCGCGCCATCTCGTCCAGCGGCAGGTTCGCCGCGCCCTGGTCGATGGCGACGCCGGCGATGTGGTGGCCCTCGTCGAGCACCAGCAGCATGTCCGACGGTGGCGCGATCAGCGGCTGGCCGTTGTCGCTGTCGCCCAGCGACAGCGCCGACAGCAACAGGGCGTGGTTGGTGACCACGATCTGCGCATCGCGCACCTCGCTGCGCGCCTTCAGCACCGGACACTGCACCGCGAACGAACAGCGGCGCCCGGCGCAGCCGGCCGCATTGGTGGTGATGCGCGCACGCAGCGACGGCGGCACCGGCTCCGGCGCGGCATCCAGGTCGCCGTTCCAGGTCCTGTCGGCGTAGGCCTTGGCCAACGCCCGCGCCTGCTCGGCCTCGGCCGGGCTCAATGGGCGGTCGTACAGCGGCGCCTCGTCCTCGAACATGCTGTCCTGCGCGGCCTCGCCATGCAGCTCGGCGACGTTGCGCGTGCACAAGTAACGGGTGCGGCCCTTTGCCAGCGCCACCGTGGCCTCCAGCCCGGTGGCCTTGAGAAAGGCCGGGATGTCGCGCTCGACCAGCTGCGACTGCAGCGCCACCGTGCCGGTGCTGATCACCAGCTTCTTCTTGCTGGCCAGGGCGATCGGCACGCCGGCGGTCAGATAGCCCAGGCTCTTGCCGACGCCGGTGGGCGCCTCGGCCACGCCGACGCCGCCGGAGGTGCCGAGCGCGCGCGAGACCACGCCGATCATCTGGCTCTGCGCGCGGCGCACGCGGAAGCCCGGCGTGTTGGCCTGCAGCTTGGCGTAGGCATCGCGGATGGCCAGCTTGACCGGTTCGGTGAGCTGACGCGGGGACGGGCCGGACGCGGGCGGCGTCGACGGCGAAGCGGAATCGGTCATCCCGGCATTTTCTCACGTCCCGTCGCAGGGACTGAAACGCTGGAACTGAACGGTGCTGCGCGCCGCGTTATGGCGGCAGCGGCGGCGCGGCCTTGCGCGGCAGCGCCAGCCACAGCGCGCGCAGCAGCAAGGCCAGGCCAGCCACGTACAGCGCATCGTCCAGCAGATGCACCAGCGCATAGGCGTCCGGATGGGTGCCGCGCAACTGGGGCGTCATCAGTTCCACCCAGCCCAGCACCGCGTTCAACAGGCGCGGCAGGATCGCGCCCATCATCAGCACCGTCAGCCCGAGCCGCGCCAGCGTGCGTGCGCGGCCCGGCGCCAGCCGCGGGAGCAGCAGCAACGCGATCAGCGGCAGCAACAGCCGCGCCAGCAGGCCGAGCCCGCCGGTCAGCACGCTCATGTCCAGCACCGGGTGCACGCTCATCGCCAACATCCTCGCCTCCCTGGACGACGCACGCCCTTGTTCTTCAGTTCGATGGCGCCCGCCGCGCCGGCAGGGCGAACCACAATGCCAGCACCAGCAACAGCGCGCTCACTGCCGTCAGCAGCGCGACGATCGCCTCCGACATGACCATCCACAGGTTGGATTCGGTCGCGTTCGCCGCGCGCGACATCAGCCACGCCGGCAACAACGACATGCCCGTCGTCAGTACCACGACCAGCACCAGCACGCCCAACCCCCACAAGCCGAGGGTACGCGGCCGGCCAGGGCCGCGCGTGGCCAGCAACCCCAGCCCGACCGCAGACATCGCCAGGATCGGGAACTGGAACAGCGCGGTGAGCAAGAGATAGTTCACGGCGACAGAGTCCACGCAGGACCTCCTCTTGATGGGCAGCGAACGGGGCGATCGGCGCCGACCAGGACCACGCCATAGGCGCGGCCCGGGTGTCCCTGCGGTTCTCGCAGCACGATCTCCCTGGACGCGGGTCGCCGCGACGCCATCAGCGCGGGTTTGCGACGCGCGGCGGCATGGCGAAGCGCAACGCCAGCACCAGCAGCAGCATGCCCACCGCGAAGATCAAGGCGACCGCGCCGTTGGCGATGCCCAACAAGCTCGAGATCGACGAGTAACTATGGCCTTGGGAAATCAACCACATCGGCACGAACCACAACGCCAGCCCCAGGCCCAGGGCCAGCAGCAGGATCGCCAGCCCGCAGATTCCCAAGGTGCGCGCACGGCCAGGACGGCGCGTGAACAGCAGCGCCAGTCCGACCACATAGACCAGCGCGAGCGGCAACTGCGTGAGCAGTCGCGTCAGCACCTGCAGCATCAATGATTCGTCCATGCGTTTATTCCCGGATAGAGGGTGGAGGCGAAGTGTTTCAGTCGGCGCTGACCAGCACGGCATCGCGCTCGCGCAGCGCGGCGTACACCGGGTCGGTGTCCGGGCGCACGCCGTGCCAGGCCTCGAAGCTCTCGGCGGCCTGTTCCACCAGCATGCCCAGGCCGTCCACGGTGTCGCGGCAGTGCGCCGCGCGCGCCCAGGCCAGGAACGCGATCGCCACCTCGCCGTAGTTCAGGTCCACCGCCAGGGTCATGCTGTTGATCAGCGACAGCGGCAGGGTGAAGCTGGCGGCCGGGTCGCGGCCGATGGTGGTGGCATTGACGATCAGCTCGAAATCGCCCAGCTCGCGCAGGTCCTCCCAGTAGCGCGAGATCGCGCGCGCCGGCTCGCCCAGTGCATCGACCAGCGCGTCGGCGCGTTCCGGCGCGCGGTTGACCACCACCAGTTGCTGTACGCCGGCCTCCAGCAGCGCCGGCGCCACGCCGCGCGCGGCGCCGCCGGCGCCCAGCAGCAGCGCACGGCGGCCACGCAGGTCCAGGCCGTTGCGGCCGGTCAGGTCGCGCACCAGGCCGGCGCCGTCGGTGTTGTCGCCATGCCACTGGCCATCGCGGAAGCTGAGGGTGTTGACCGCACCGGCCGACTGCGCGCGTGCGCTGTGCACCACGCTGAGGGCGAACGCGGCTTCCTTCAGCGGCAGGGTCACGTTGGCGCCGACACCGCCGTCGGCGGCGAAGGCGGCCAGCGCCGCGGCGAACCCGTCGGCCTGGACGTCGATCGCCTCGTACTGCAGGGCGATGCCGGTCTGTTTGGCGAAGGCGGCATGGATGTGCGGCGACAGCGAATGGGCGACGGGATGGCCGAACACGGCAAAACGGGAGTTGGGCATGGAGCGCTCGTTGGTTGTTTTAGACTGGCGGCGACATTCCATGGAATCCCTCATGCGGACCCCTGCCCTGCCGCTCGCGCTGGCCGCGAGTTTACTCTGCGCGCCGTGTGCGTTCGCGCTTTCCGAATTCGGCATCGAGGGCATGGGCGTGGTATCGACCGCCGCCGACGAGACCCGCGCCAGCGTCGCGCCCGACGGCCAGCGCATCGTCTGGGCCAGTCCCGACCGCCCCGGCGGGCCCGGCGGCGGCGACCTGTGGCAGGCCGTGCTGCGCGACGGGCGCTGGCGCGACCCGCAACCGCTGCCGGCGCCCGTGAACTCGCCGAGCCTGGACAGCGACCCGTTCTTCAGCGCCGATGGACGCTGGCTGTACTTCGCCTCGGATCGCCCCGGCGGCCACGGCGGCAGCGACCTGTACCGCGCGCCGGTGCTGGCCGACGGCGGCTACGGCGCGCCGCAGAACCTGGGCGCGGCAGTGAATTCGCCGGGCAACGAGCGTGCACCGACCCTGTCGCTGGATGGCACGCGGCTGCTGTTCGCCAGCGACGGCCATGGCGGCGCCGGCGGCCTGGACCTGTTCGTGGCGCGCCAGGAGGGCCAGGCGTTCGCAGCACCGCAGGCGTTGGCCGGGGTCAACAGCGCCGACGACGAGACCGATGCGGCGTGGCTCGGCGACGGCCGTGCGCTGCTGTTCGCGCGTGCCCATGGCGGTACGAGCAGCCAGGTGCTGCTGGCGCAATGCGCCGGTGGCCGCTACGCAGATCCGCAGCCGCTGTCGCTATCGTTCAACGGCAGCGACGGCCACACCGCCGGCGCCGTGCTGGATGCGTCCAAGCCCAGCGAACTGCTGCTGTCCGGCAGCGCCCGCGCGCCCAGGGCCGGCAAGCGCGACCTGTACCGGATCAAGGCACCGGCCGCCACCGGTAGCGGCGACTGCAGGTAAGCGGATTGCGTGGCGACGCGAGGCAGATGCCGGTCTGCTGCCGCGCCGACACACAACAAGCGGGACCAGAAGGCCGTTGTGGGAGGGACTTCAGTCCCGACGCATGGCACTCGGACGCATCGCCCGGTTGCTTCACGCGCGCATTCCGCTCGGATCAGAGGCTCCCTGAAATGGCTGCCACCGTCCTCAGCCCAGCATCATGATGCGCAGCGACGATCGGGGCTGGCACGCAAGAGCCTGGATCGCACTGCGATCGGCGCATCGCCTCAATACACGTCGCGCCGATAGCGCCCATCCGCGCTGAGCGCATCGAGCGTGTCCTCGCCCAGGATCTCGCGCAACGCCGTATTCACGCCGCGCGCCATGCCGGCAAGACTGCCGCAGACGTACACGGTGGCGCCGCGCGCGACCCAGTCGCGGACCGCGTCGGCAGACTCGCGCAACCCGTCCTGCACGTAGCGCTGGTGCGCCTGGTCGCGCGAGAACAGCAGATCCAGGCGCTGCAGATGGCCGGCGTCGCGCCAGGCGCGCAGCTCGTCGCCGAACAGCGCATCGTGCGCGGCATTGCGTTCGCCGAACAACAGCCAGTGCCCCTGCACACCGGCCTGCGCGGCCTCGCGCAGCAGGCTGCGCAGGCCGGCGATACCGGTGCCGTTGCCGATCAGCAGCATCGGCGCAGCGCCGTGCCGGCGGAACCCGGGGTTGGCCCGCACCTGCGCGCGCAGCATCGCACCCACCGGCGCATGCTGGCACAGCCAGCCGGCGCCCACGCCGGGGCGGCCGTCGTCGCGCAGAATCAGGCGCACCACCAGTTGCAGCAGGCCGTCGGCCGGCACCGAAGCGATCGAGTATTCGCGCAGCGGCAGGGTCGGCAGCGCGTCCACCCAGGCCTGCAGGTCGTCGCCCGGCGTTGGCGGCGTCAGCGCGCGTGACGCCAGCGCCTGCCACAGCGGCTGCCGCAGGCCATCGGCCTGTACCGTCTGTTCCGCGTCCAGCGCCCGTGCGGCGAGCCAGGTGCGGATCGCGTCGGCCGCATGGCAGGGCTGCACTTCCAGGATGTCGCCGGCATGCCAGTGCGCCTGCGGCGGCGGCACGAGGTCGATACGCCACACCGGCGCACCGGCGCTGCCGGGATTGAGCAGGACGCGACCGGCCAGGCCCCAGTCCAGCGGCTCCGGCGCCTGCAGCACCGGCGCCGACGCCGCCACGCCAGTGAGCGCGGACAGTTGCCATTGCCACTGCGCCAGTGCCTGCGGATCGGCGTTGTCCACTTCCAGTGGCGGGAACAGCGCCTGTGCGCCCTGCGCGTCCAGCCAGTGCTGCAGCTCCCGCGAGAAGCCGCAGAACTGCGGGTACTGGCGATCGCCCAGGCCGAGCATGGCGTAGCGCAGCTCCGGCAGGGCCTGCGCCTGGCGCAGCACGCGGCGCACGAAGCCGCGCGCCGCGTCCGGCGGTTCGCCGTCGCCGAAGGTGCTGACCACGAACAGCGCGCGCTGGCTGCCGCGCAGCTGGGCCAGGTCCAGCTGCGCCAGCGAACGCACCTCCACCGCCAGCCCGGCGGCCTGCAATTGCGCGGCGGTCTGCCAGGCCAGGCGCTCGGCCAGGCCGCTCTGGCTGGCGAAGCCCACCAGCCAGGCGCCGGCGGCATCGCCGACCAGCCCCGGCAGCGCGCGGCGCGCGGCGCGCAATGCGCGCTTCTTGCGCCGGCGGTCCAGGTACAGCATCCAGCCGGTGACGAAGAACAGCGACATGCACAGGCTCGCCAGCAGCATCGCCACGCGCCCGGGCAGGCCGAAGAAGCTGCCGCTGTGCAGCGCGAACATGCTGGTCAGCAGGCGCCGGCCCAGCGGTTGCTGCCGATACTCCAGGTGGCGCAGGACGCGGCCACTGGCCGGATCGAGCTCCACGCTGTCGTAGGCGCGGTCGTGCGCCGGATCGGGCGGCAGGTAGCGGGCCACGATCGGCTGGCCGCTGCGGCCGGGCAGGCGCAGGTCCAGGTAGGCGCGCCGCGCGGCCGGCACGGTGGCGAGGGCCGCCTGCAGCCGCGCGTAGTCCACCGCCGGTGGCTTCCCGCCACGACCGCCCTCCTTCTCCTTGGGCGCGGCATCGCCGCCGAGCATCGCCACCAGCCCCTGCCGGTACCAGTCGTAGGACCAGTACAGCCCGGTCGCGGCGATCAGCAGGTACACCAGCAGACACCAGGTGCCGATCACCGAGTGCAGGCTCCACAGGAAGCTGCGCCCCTGCCGGTTCCACTCCACCGCCCACCAGGCGCGCCAGCTCCACCAGCGCCGCGGCCAGCGCAGGTACAGACCGGACAGGCAGAAGAAGATCAGCACGAAGGCGCAAACCCCGGTGACCGCCTTGCCGCGCTCGCCGGCGGCCAGGCGCCGGTGCAGGTCTTCGACGAAGGAGAAGAGCCCATCCAGGCGCGGCGCCGGCAGCACCGCGCCGGTGTAGGGGTCGAAGTACAGGCGGCCGCCGTCGCGGCCGGGCAGGCGCACCGCGGACGGCCGCGTGCCGGTCGGATCGATCAACATGCGGTTGCTGCGGTGCGCCCCTTCCAGGTCCAGGCGCCGCGCCAGTTCGGCCAGCGGCAGCGGCTGCTCGCCGGCGGCATGACGCGCGGCGATGGCCGCCAGCGGCGGATTGGCCAGGCGCACGATCTCGTCCTCGAAGGCGAGCGTGGCCCCGCTCAGGCCCATCACCGACAGCACCAACCCGGCGCTGATGCCGAGCAGCCAGTGCAGCTGGAACAACAAGGACTTGATCACGTCGGCGCGGTGCGGGACAGGGCGGTCGCGCATTGTAAATGAGAACGCTTATCGCATGCGATTGATCCGGCGCCGCGCGGCGTCTACCGCCAAGCGTGACCCACGGCGCAGTTGCCATTTGCGGCACATCTAGCGGTCACCCGGCAGACATCGAATCTCGCCAGTTTCTTCACCTCCCCTGACCAGCCGAGGTTCCTGCAATGTCCGTCTCCCTGCGCGGTTGTCTTGCCCTGCTTGCGCTGTTCGCCGCCCAGGCGGCAAGCGCCGCCACCAGCTGTCCCACGCTCTACGCCGGCGGCAAGGCGCCGACGCTCGACGCGTCGATCACCAGCCGCACCACCGAGGTCTGCCATACCGAATACGTGCTGATGGCCTCCGGCGTGACCAAGGGCCCGCTGTACTCGGCCGAGCACATCACCGACCAGCAGGTCGCCGGCGCCGAATCGATCGGCCGCGTCGGCTCCTTCCACGACGAGACCGGCATCCCGGCCGCCGACCGCTCGCATACCTCGGACTACACCAACTCCGGCTTCGACCGCGGCCACATGACCCCGGCCGGCGACGCCTCGACCACCAACTCGGAGAAGGAAACCTTCTCGATGGCCAACGTGGTCCCGCAGGACCACAAGCTCAACACCGGCGAGTGGGCGCGGATCGAAGAGCAGGTGCGTCAGCTGGCCAAGCAGCGCGGCGAGGTCTACGTGGTCACCGGCCCGGCCTTCGACAGCGGCACGCGCAGCAGCATCGGCGCCGACCACGTGCAGATCCCGGACTACGTGTGGAAGGCGGTGTACGAACCGGGCAACGGCGCGGCCGCCTACATGTGCGTCAACGACAGCACCATCAACTGCGACGTGGTGTCGATCAACGACGTCATCACCATGTCCGGCGTGGATCCGTTCCCGGCGATCAGCGCCAGCATGAAGGCCAACCCGATCGCGCTGACGTTGCCGTAAGCGGGGATTCGGGAGTGGGGATTCGGGATTGGTAAAAGCGTCCTGACATCCCTGCCCGGTTTGGGCGGCCGGCGGCGCGTGTGCGCCGGCCGGCCGCCATCGCACGCGCGCGCACCTCAGGCGGTGTGCGCGGTCATCGCCTCGACCAGGGCCGAGAACACGGCACTGCAGGCGGCGCTGCCGCGTACGTCCTGGTGCATCACGATCCAGCTCTCCAGGCCGACGCGCACCTGCTGCGGCAGCACCGGCAGCAGCGCCGGCGTGCGCCGCGCCAGCGCGACCTGGCAGAAGCCGATGCCGCAGCCGGCGCGCAGCAAGGCCAGTTGCGCCAGGTCGCTGTCGGCGCGCAACGCGAACGCCTCGCGCCGCCACGGCGGCAGCGCACTGCGGGCGGCGCGCAGGAACGGCGTTTCCGTATCGAAGCCGATCAGCGCGTGCTGCGGCAGTTCCTCCAGCGTCCGCGGCAGACCATGTCGGTCCACGTAGTCCTGGTGCGCGAACAGCGCCACCGCCACTTCGCCGACGCGGCGCGCGACCAGCACGTCCTGGGTGGGCCGGGTCATGCGTACCGCCACGTCGGCCTCGCGGTGCAGCAGGTCCTGCACCCGGTTGCTCAACACCAGTTCCAGCCGCAGCTGCGGATGCGCGCGGCGCAAGGCCGCCAGCACCGGCGGCAGCACTTCCGCGCCGATCACCTCGCTGGCGGCGATGCGCACCGTGCCGCGCACCGCATCGCCGTGGCGGCCCGCCGCGCGCTGCAGCGACGCGGCCAGGCTGCCCATCGCCTGCGCATGCCCGCGCAAGGCCAGGGCGGCATCGGTGGGCAGCAGGCCGGTCTGCGAGCGGACGAACAGCGGCACCGCCAGCGCCTGTTCCAGCGCCGCCACGTGACGGCCGACCGTGGGCTGGGTCAGCCCCAGCGCGCGTGCCGCCGCCGACAACGAGCCCTCCTCCAGCACCGCCAGGAAGGAGCGGTAGAGTTCCCAGCCGATCGTATTGTCCATACAGAAATGTATAGCTGGTCGGCGCTCTTCGCCAATTTTCTTCTGTGGCACCGGCACCGAGACTGAGCGCCGACCCCGACGGAGCGCTGCCATGTCCTCTTCTTCTTCCACGGCCCTGGTGCTGGGCGCCAGCGGCGGCATCGGCGGCGAACTGGCGCGGCAGATGCGCGACGCCGGCTGGCAGGTGCGCGCCCTGCAGCGCGGCCTCGCCCACCCCAGCGAGGCGCGCGACGGCATCCACTGGCACCGCGGCGATGCGCTGCGACAGGCCGACGTGCGGCAGGCGGCCAAGGGCTGTGCGGTGATCGTGCATGCGGTGAACCCGCCCGGCTACCGGCGCTGGTCGGAGCTGGTGCTGCCGATGATCGACAACACCGTGGCCGCGGCCATCGCCGAGCGCGCCACCGTGGTGCTGCCGGGCACGGTCTACAACTACGGCCCGGACGCCTATCCGGCGCCGGACGAAGACGCGCCGCAGGCCCCGGTCACGCGCAAGGGCGCGATCCGGGTGGAACTGGAGCGCCGCCTGCAGGCCGCGACCGCCCAGGGCGCACAGGCGATCGTGGTGCGCGCCGGCGACTTCTTCGGCCCGCGCGTGGGCAACAGCTGGTTCGCGCAGGGGCTGGTGCGACGGGGACGGCCGGTCACGACGGTGACCCTGCCGGGCGATCCAGGTGTCGGCCACCAATGGGCCTACGTGCCGGACGTGGCGCGGACGATGCTGGCGCTGCTGCAACAGCGCACGCGCCTGCCGGCGTTCGCTCGCCTGCACATGGACGGGCACTGGGACGCCGACGGTACGCAGATGGCCGCCGCGATCGCGCGGGTGGCGCAACACCATGGCCTGGCGCCGCCGCGCACGCGCCGCTTTCCGTGGCCGCTGCTGACCCTGGCCCAGCCGTTCTGGCCGCTGGCGCGCGAACTGCACGAGATGCGCCCGCTGTGGCGGCACCCGCTGCGCATGCGCAATGCGCGGCTGCTGGAACTGCTCGGCGAAGAACCGCACACGCCGCTGGACGTGGCGGTGGAGGCGACGCTGCAGGGGCTGGGCTGTCTGCCGGCGGCGACACCATCGGCATGACGCCGATGTGTGCGTAGGCGCGGCTTCAGCCGCGACCGGGCTTTCCCGTTGCACCCCGGTCGCGGCTGACGCCGCACCTACGAAGATCCACGCAAATGGAGCGCAAGATCGCCGCCTTTACAGGAGCGACTTCAGGGCACCTCGAATGACGCATCATTGCCGCGGCTCGGCATGATGTCCTGTCTCGATGGCAGGAGCGGCTCGAACCGCTCCTCCCAATGGCCTTCGCCGTTGTTGGAGGTGCCCTTCAGCCGCGGCAGCGCCTTCCCAAGAAAGGCGTCGCAACGGAGGCGCTCCAACAAGCGGACGCCGGCTCAGCGCGCCTCGCGCAGCCAGCGCGCCACCTGCGGCGCGAAGTAGGTCAGCACGCCGTCGGCGCCGGCGCGCTTGAACGCCATCAGCGACTCCAGCACGCAGGCGCGCTCGTCCAGCCAGCCGTTGCCGATCGCCGCCTTGAGCATCGCGTACTCGCCGCTGACCTGGTAGGCGAAGGTGGGCACGCGGAATTCGTCCTTCACCCGCCGCACCACGTCCAGGTAGGGCATGCCGGGCTTGACCATCACCATGTCCGCACCTTCTTCCAGGTCCAGCGCGATCTCGCGCAGGGCCTCGTCGCCGTTGGCCGGGTCCATCTGATAGGTGGTCTTGTCGGCCTTGCCGAGGTTGCCGGCGCTGCCCACCGCCTCGCGGAACGGCCCGTAGAAGGCCGAGGCGTACTTGGCCGAGTAGGCCATGATGCGCACGTGCAGATGTTCGTCGGCATCCAGCGCGCGGCGGATCGCGCCGATGCGTCCGTCCATCATGTCCGACGGCGAGACGATGTCCACGCCGGCCTGCGCATGCGACAGCGACTGCTGCACCAGCGCCTCGACGGTGATGTCGTTGAGCACGTAGCCGCGGTCGTCGATGATGCCGTCCTGGCCGTGGCTGGTGTACGGATCCAGCGCCACGTCGGTCATCACGCCCAGCTCCGGGAAGCGCATCTTCAGCGCGCGCACCGCGCGTTGCGCCAGGCCGTCCGGGTTCCAGGCCTCGGCCGCGTCCAGCGACTTGCCGGCCGGGTCGATCACCGGGAACAGGTCGATCACCGGGATGCCCAGTTCCAGCGCGGCCTCGGCCTCTTTCAGCAGTTCTTCGATCGACAGCCGCTCCACGCCCGGCATGGACGCGATCGGGGTGCGCCCGGGCACGTCGTGCACGAACACCGGCCAGATCAGGTCGTCGACGGTGAGGGTGTGTTCGCGCATCAGGCGGCGCGAAAAGGCATCGCGGCGCATGCGCCGGGGGCGATAGTGGGGATGGGCCACGTGCAGGCTCCTGGGTGGGCGGATGTTGGGAGGCCGCGCCAGTCGCGCGGCCGATGCCGCCAGGCACCGCAGGCCGCGCCGCCGGCACCGGCGTGAACGCAGGGCGGCCCGCGCGCGGGCCGCCGTCGGCTGCGCATGTTACTCCCGCCGGCGCGGCGCGCAGTGCGGGATGCTGCAACACAGCATGCCGGTCGCCCGGCACGCAGGTCAGATCACCCCGCCGCCCAGGCTCAACCGGATCACCCCGACCACGATCACCAGCGCATTGAGCATCAGGCCGGTCTTGGCGCGGCCGCGGTTGGGCGCCGCGGTGAACAGCAGCCCGATCGCGGCGATCAGCGCGCCGACCGCGGCGAACGGGATCAGGAACCAGTTGCCCCAGCCGAGCAGCGGGATGAAGGCCAGGATCATCCACAGCAACGCCACGATGCCCCACAGCAGACTGATCAGGCCCATGCCGGCCTCCGTGCGAATGTCAGCCTGCACCATAGCGCGCGGCGAACGCCAGGCAACCCAACTCTTGGCACGGGGATCACGGCGGCCCTGCGAGGGTGCGACAGCGGCGGGTTCGGCACGATTCACCCGGCCCGCCTATGATCGCGTGAGATCCGAACACGGGGGTAAGGCCATGAACATCCGACCGCTGTTGCCGCTGGCGCTGCTGCTGGCCCTGGCCGGCTGCGCCAGTTCCTCGAAGGTGATGGTCGGCGCGGCGCGCCCGCCGATCGACCCGGCACTGGTGCAGATCTACTCCGCGCCGCCGCCGGGGGCGGTGGATATCGCCCAGCTCGAAGCCTCCAGCGCGGCCGGCTTCGGCACCCAGAGCCAGACCGACGCGGCGGTGGACCGGCTCAAGCGCGACGCGGCCAAGCTCGGCGCCAACGGCGTGGTGCTGATGGGCGTGGGCTCGCAGCGCTCCGGCGGCGGCCTGTCGGTCGGCGCGGGCAGCTACGGCGGCCACGTCGGCGGCGGCCTGGGCATCG
>NZ_NMPP01000046.1:0-56340 GCF_009192885.1 Xanthomonas sp. LMG 12462
CCAGCTCGCCACCGGCGCCGCGTCGGTCGCCTCGCAGGGTGGCACGGTGGTCGGTCAGGTGGTCGAGACCATGAGCGGCATCGAGGCCTCCTCGCGCAAGATCGCCGACATCATCAGCGTCATCGACGGCATCGCCTTCCAGACCAATATCCTGGCCTTGAATGCGGCGGTGGAAGCGGCGCGTGCCGGCGAGCAGGGCCGCGGCTTCGCCGTGGTCGCCAGCGAAGTGCGCACCCTCGCCCAGCGCTCGTCCAGTGCGGCCAAGGAGATCAAGGACCTGATCGACGACTCGGTCGGCCGCGTCGCCCAGGGCTCGGCACTGGTCGACCAAGCCGGCAAGACCATGCATGAGATCGTGGCCTCGGTGCAGCGCGTCACCGACATCATGGGCGAGATCTCCGCCGCCTCGCAGGAGCAGTCCGCCGGCATCGAGCAGGTCAACCAGACCGTGATGCAGATGGACGAAGCCACCCAGCAGAACGCCGCCTTGGTGGAAGAGGCCACCGCCGCCGCGCGGTCGATGGAGGACCAGGCCGGCCAGCTCAGCCAGGCCGTGGCCCTGTTCAAGATCGACCAGCAGGCGCCGACGGCACCGCGCCGCGCCGCGCCGCCGGCCGCGCTCGCCAGCGTCGGCGCCAAGCGACCGGCCAAGATGCCTGCACCGACAGCGGTCGCACGCCGGCCGGTGGCCGTTGCTGCAGCCAAGACCACAGACGTGGTTGCGGGCGGCAACGACTGGCAGGAGTTCTGATCGCGCTTCACCGCGCATCCCACTGACGCGGGTAACGAAGCCCGGGAGCGCCAGCTCCCGGGCTCTTTTTTTGAGTCATTCCACACGGCTGGAGGCGAATCGACGGGCGTGGCGCCCGGAAAAAGCGCGACGCCAATCCCTGTCGGAGTGAAGTCAACGTGAAGCGCATCTAAATCCGCACCATCCGGCCTTAAAGAACAGAGCGCACACGCCGATACGGCGGGAGCACACACAAATTGTCTACAAATTTGAACAAGAGTTGTCACAAGGCGACTGGAGCAAAGAAACGCCAAATAGCCGATTGAATTTCAATCGTAAACATCTATTAAATCTACAAAAACTATCAATTTCATGTTTTCTATTCGCAGACGAAATAGATAGGCACCACCCAGCGCCCCCGCGGACATCGACTCAGGCAAGGGGTACGCCATCCCCAACGCTTCACCTTTCCACCAGGACCACGACGATGACGCTCAAGAATCTCAGTCTTTCCGCCAGACTCGCGCTCAGTTTCGCGATCATCGTGCTGATCACGGTGATCATCGGCTCGATCAGCCTGAGCAGCCTCTCTTCGCTCAACAACGCCGCCGACATGAACGACCACACCTACAAGGTGATGGGCACCGGCGACATGATGGAAATCGATGCCCTCAACGTCGAGACCGGTGCGCGTGGCTATCTGCTGTCGGGTAACAAGGACCACCTGCAGCCGTTCACCAACGGCCTGGCCGCATTCGACAAGAACTATGCCGAAGCCAAGCGCCTGACGGCGGACAATCCGCGCCAGCAGGCGCGGTTGGAAAAGCTGCATGCCGCGTTCGACAACCTCGCCGGCGTGGAGAAGCAGATCACCGCATTGCGCGCGCAGTCCAACGATCCCGCGCAGATCGCCGCCGAGTTCAGCCAGGCCCGCGATCGCAAGGCGATGCAGGAGATCCGCGGCCTGCTGGGCGACTTCAGCAACGAGGAGCGCGGCCTGCTGGCCAAGCGCACCGAGACCCTGACCGCCGTGCGCGCGCAGAACAAGTGGGCGGTGCTGCTGGGCAACCTGCTGGTGATCGTGGCCGCGGTCGGCATGGCGATCGTGATCCGCCGCCAGTTGCTCAAGCGCCTGGGCACCGCGATCGGCGTGGCCGACGCCATCGCCCGCGGCAAGCTCGACAATGCGATCGACCTGCGCAGCAAGGACGAGGCCGGCGTGCTGCTGCTGAGCATGGACAAGATGCAGAGCCAGTTGCAGGCGGTGCTCGCCGCGCAGGCGGAGATGGCCCAGCGCCACGACGCCGGCCAGATCAGCTACCGCATGGACGAAACCGTGTTCCCGGGCGACTACGGGCGCATGGTCCGCGACAGCAACGCGCTGGCCGCCTCGCATATCGCGGTCAAGATGCGCCTGGCGCAGATCATGGGCCGTTACGCGATCGGCGACCTGTCCGAGGACATGGACCGCCTGCCCGGCGAAAAGGCCGTGCTCACCGAAACCATGGACACGGTCAAGCACAACCTGACCGCGATGAACACCGAGATCAAGCACCTGGCCGGCGCGGCGGCCGCAGGCGACTTCAGCGTGCGTGGGGATACCGAGCGCTTCCAGTACGACTTCCGCCTGATGGTGGAGAGCCTCAACCAGTTGATGGCCACCGCCGACGGCAACCTGCAGGCGTTGTCGGCACTGCTGCAGTCCATCGCCGCCGGCGACCTGACCGCGCGCATGCACGGCCAGTTCCAGGGCGTGTTCGCCACCATGCGCGACGATGCCAACGCCACCGCCGAACAGCTCGCGGCGATCGTCGCGCGGATCCAGACCGCGGCAGTCAGCATCAACGGCGCCGCCAGCGAGATCGCCGCCGGCAACGACGATCTGTCGCGCCGGACCGAGCAGCAGGCCGCCAGCCTCGAAGAAACCGCCGCGTCGATGGAGGAACTGACCTCCACCGTCAAGCAGAACGCCGAGCACGCCCGCCAGGCCAACCAGCTCGCCACCGGTGCAGCCACGGTTGCCTCGCAGGGCGGCGCGGTGGTCGGCCAGGTGGTCGAGACCATGAGCGGGATCGAGGCGTCCTCGAAGAAGATCGCCGACATCATCAGCGTCATCGACGGCATCGCCTTCCAGACCAACATTCTTGCCTTGAATGCGGCGGTGGAAGCGGCGCGTGCCGGCGAACAGGGCCGTGGCTTCGCCGTGGTCGCCAGCGAAGTGCGCACCCTCGCCCAGCGCTCGGCCAACGCCGCCAAGGAGATCAAGGGTCTGATCGACGACTCCGTCGGCCGTGTCGCCCAGGGCTCGGCGCTGGTCGACCAGGCGGGCAAGACCATGCAGGAGATCGTGACCTCGGTGCAGCGCGTGACCGACATCATGGGCGAGATCGCCGCAGCCTCGCAGGAACAGTCCGCCGGCATCGAGCAGGTCAACCAGACCGTCACCCAGATGGACGAAACCACCCAGCAGAACGCCGCGCTGGTCGAAGAAGCCACCGCCGCCGCGCGTTCGATGGAAGAACAGGCCGGCCAGCTGAGCCAGGCCGTGGCGGTGTTCAAGATCGAGGCGAGCAGCGCCCCGCTCGGCCATCCGGCTGTCCCCAGCGCACCGAGCCGCCCGGCCGCCCGGACGGCGGCCAAGCCGGCTGCCAAGCCCGCCGCCCGTCCGGTCCGGCAATCGGCCCGGCCGGTCGCGGTCGCGGCGGGCGACGACAGCTGGCAGGAGTTCTGAGCACGCGCCGTCGCCGCCGGTCCGCGTCGACGGCCCCGGGAGCGATCGCTCCCGGGGCTTTTTCGTTGTCATCGTCCTGTCGGCCGCCGAGCCGCCTTGGTCGTGCGTCACGGCGCCGCGACCGACGCTCGACATGCCGTGATCGGGGACCGATCGCGATGCGGTTGCCGTCCACCGCGACCGACAGAGCATCCGGTTCCGGCCGCAGGGCCGGTGCCGGGGCGCGTGTGGCGTTGCACCACAAACACGCCCTACATTTCTGGGACGCCGTGCCGATAACCGGAAGGTCGCGCACGTCTCCGCTCCGGTCTGCTGTGCCCGCAGGCAACAGGCTCCGGTCCACGACAGCGCGATCTTTCCCTCCTCTCCATCGAGACGACCGCGATGTCCACGACGTCCTCCACTCGCCCGAGCAGTGTCGCCACCCGCCTGATGCTCGGCGTGGCCGCGATCGCCCTGCTGTGCTTCGGCATTACCGCCGCCATCATCTACGCCCGCAGCAGTTCCGCCCTGCTCGCCTCCGCCAAGGTCGGCATGACCGACACCGCGCGCCTGGAATCGGAGCGCATCGGCAACACCATCGGCGCCTCCGCGGTCTCCAACCAGGCGCTGGCCAATGCCCTGCTCGCCCAGCGCGGCCACGACAAGGCCCGCGAGTTGTTCAGCGACAGCCTGCGCCGCGAACTGCAGCAGCATCCGGACTGGACCGGCATGGGCACGCTATGGGAACCGCAGGCGCTGGACGGCAAGGACGCGGACTACGTCAACAGCGCAGGCCATGACGCCAGCGGCCGCTACATGGTGTACTGGTCCTGGCAGAACGGGAAACTGGTGCGCGATCCGCTGCGCGACTACGACGTGGCCGGCGCCGGCGACTGGTATCTGAATCCGCGCAAGCTGCTGCGGCCGACCGTCGCCGAACCCTACGATTACGAGATCGCCGGCAAGAAGGTGCTGATGACCACGGTCAGCACGCCGATCCTGGAAGACGGCAAGTTCCTGGGCGTGGTCACCACCGATTTCGGCCTGGCCACGCTGCAGCAGCGCGTCGCCAAGCTGCGCCCGCTCGGTGCCGGCCACGTCCGCCTGCTCTCGCCGGGCGGCGCCATCGTCGCCGACCGCGATCCGGCACTGGTCGGCAAGAAGCTGCAGGATCCGGCCACCCGCGCCTTGCTGGCCGAGATCGCCCAGGGCAAGACCGTCGGCCGCGACAGCGTCGATCCGCAGACCGGCGCCACCGACGTGGAAGTGTATGTGCCGCTGCAGATCGGCCAGGCCCAGGAGCGCTTCGCGCTGGGCGTGGCGGTGCCGAAGGCGGTGCTGATGGCGCAGGCGCGCAGCCTGCTGTGGACCATCGTGGCGGTCGGCCTGTGCGCCGCGCTGCTGCTCAGCGGCGGCCTCTACCTGCTGCTGCGGCGGCTGGTGGTCAAGCCGCTGGCCAGTGCGGTGGAAGTCTCCAGCGCGGTCGCCGCCGGCCGCCTGGACAGCCGCATCCAATACGCGCGCAACGACGAATTGGGGCAGCTGCTGGGATCGCTGCAACGCATGCAGCAGCAGCTGCGCGCGGTACTCGACGCACAGAAGGAGATGGCCCAGCGCCACGACGCCGGCCAGATCAGCTACCGCATGGACGAAGCGGCCTTCCCCGGCGACTACGGGCGCATGGTCCACGACAGCAACGCCCTGGCCGCCTCGCATATCGCGGTCAAGATGCGCCTGGCGCAGATCATGGGCCGCTACGCCATCGGCGACCTGTCCGAGGACATGGATCGGCTGCCCGGCGAAAAGGCGGTGCTGACCGAAACCATGGACACGGTCAAGCGCAACCTCACCGCGATGAACACCGAGATCAAGCACCTGGCCGGCGCCGCCGCCGCCGGCGATTTCAGCGTGCGTGGCGACGCCGAGCGCTTCCAGTACGACTTCCGCCTGATGGTCGAGAGCCTCAACCAGTTGATGGCCACCGCCGATGGCAACCTGCAGGCGCTGTCCACGCTGTTGAAAGCGATCGCCGCCGGCGACCTGACCGCGCGCATGCACGGCCAGTTCCAGGGCGTGTTCGCGACCATGCGCGACGACGCCAATGCCACCACCGAACAGCTGGCCGCCATCGTCGCGCGGATCCAGACCGCCGCGGTCAGCATCAACGGCGCCGCGGCCGAGATCGCCGCCGGCAACGACGACCTGTCGCGCCGCACCGAACAGCAGGCGGCCAGCCTGGAAGAGACCGCTGCATCGATGGAGGAGCTGACCTCCACGGTCAAGCAGAATGCCGAGCACGCCCGCCAGGCCAACCAGCTCGCCGCGGGCGCCGCCTCGGTCGCCTCGCAGGGCGGCGCGCTGGCCAGCCAGGTCTCGGAAAAGATGAACGGCATCGAGGCCTCGTCGCGGAAGATCGCCGACATCATCAGTGTCATCGACGGCATCGCCTTCCAGACCAACATCCTTGCGCTCAACGCCGCGGTGGAAGCCGCGCGTGCCGGCGAGCAGGGCCGCGGTTTCGCCGTCGTCGCCAGCGAGGTACGTACCCTGGCCCAGCGTTCCTCGAACGCGGCCAAGGAGATCAAGACCTTGATCGACGATTCGGTCGAGCGTGTCGCCGAGGGGTCGGCCCTGGTCGAACAGGCCGGCACCACCATGCAGGAGATCGTCGCCTCGGTGCAGCGCGTCACCGACATCATGGGCGAGATCTCCGCGGCCTCGCAGGAGCAGTCCGCCGGCATCGAGCAGGTCAACCAGACCATCACCCAGATGGACGAGGCCACCCAGCAGAACGCCGCGCTGGTCGAGGAAGCCACGGCCGCCGCGCGTTCGATGGAAGACCAGGCCGGCCAGCTCAACCAGGCCGTGGCGCTGTTCAAGCTGGACACCAGCGCCGCGGTGGCGAGCGCCGCGCCGGCGCCTGTGCGCCGCCCCGCTCCGCCAGCCTCTGCTGCCCCGGCGGCAAAACCAAGGCGACCGGCAGCGGCGCCGTTGCGGGCGGTCCCGCGCGCGACCACGTCGACCGACGACGGGCAGTGGCAGGAGTTCTGAGCCGCTGCAGCGCCCCGCTGCCACCGCGAGGCGCGCTGTGCGTCTCGCGGTGCGGCTGCCGGGCACCGGGTGACGACGTCCACAGAACGCTTAGCGCGTCACGCTCGTAAAGAAAGTGTATTCAGGGTCGATATAGAAAGTGGAACTGCCATGCCATGGGCGCCGCGACGCGCGCCCCGGCGCCGGCCGCACTGCGCCCGGATCCACGGTTCCAACCGAACCGCCACGGGAGCCGCCATGAAGCGACGCGTCATCGCCACCTGTCTGACCTTGTGCGGCCTCGCCAGCCTCGCAGGCCATGTCCATGCCGAGGCCGAGCCGATCGCCACCGATCGCCCGGACTTCGTCGAATCCAGCCTCACCGTCGGCGACCGCTGCCTGCAGGTGGAAACCAGCGTGGCCTGGGAACGCGACGGCGATGTCGACGGCTATGCCACGCCCACGCTGTTCCGCTACGGCATCGGCCCGACCTGGGAACTGCGCCTGGAGACCGACGGCTGGCAGACCATCGACGTCCCCGTCGGCGGCGACGTCTCCGGCTTCTCCGACATCTCGCTGGGCCTCAAGCACCACCTGGCCAGCGAGATCGGCGGCGCCTCGCTGGCCTGGCTGCTGCACGTGGACCTGCCCAGCGGCGCGCGCAACGTGCGCGGCAGCGGCGCACGCCCCTCGTTCCGCCTGGTGGCCGAATGGGAACTCAGCGACAGCGTGTCCCTGGGCATGATGCCGGGCGTGATCCGCGACGAAGGCGACGGCGGACATCGCTACACCGCCGGCATCTTCGGCGTGGTGCTGGGCAAGGCCTGGAACGACCGCACCCGCTCGTTCGTGGAGCTGGCCCTGCCGCAGATCGCGCATGCCGACGACGGCGGCACCATCGCCCTGCTCGACATCGGCTCGGCCTGGCTGCTCACCCAGGACGTGCAGCTGGACGTGGTGTACAGCCGCGGCCTCAACGACCGTTCGCCGGACCACGCGCTCGGCGCGGGCCTGTCCTTCCGTTTCTGATCGGGCCACACCGATGAAAATCATGCATATGCTCGGGATCCTGGTGCTGGTGGCGGTGCTCGCCCTGCTCGCGCTGGGCGGGGTCGGCTACGGCGCGCAGCAGGGGCTGCTGCGCTCGGTCGCCGCGCAGGTCGTGTCCTCGGACGCGCTGCGCAACCACATGCAGGCCGACATGATGCACGACGCGCTGCGTGGCGACGTCACCGCTGCGCTGCTGGCGGCGGCGCACCAGGATGCGGACGGGGTCAAGGCGGCGCGCGCGGCGCTGGGCGAACACGCCGGCGAGTTCCGCAAGGCGCTGGACGACAACCAGAAGCTGCCGCTGGACGGCACCCTGCGCGCGCAACTGGATGCGGCGGGACCGGCGTTGCAGCGCTACATCGCCGCCGCCGACAAGGTGGTGACGCTGGCCGAGTCGCAGGGCGACAGCAGTGCCGCCTATGCCGACTTCACCGCGCAGTTCACGCGGCTGGAAGCCGAGATGGACACGATCAGCGACAGCATCCTGGCGCTGAACGAGCAGAGCCGCAAAGCCGCCGAACAGCAGAGCCAGCGCGCCACCTGGCAGCAGGCCGGCGCGGTGCTGGTGGCCGTGCTGTGCCTGGCCGCGGCCGCGGCCTGGATCCTGCGCTCGGTCGCGCAATTGCTCGGCGGCGAGCCGCGGGTGGCGATGGACGCGGCCCAGCACATCGCCGAGGGCCGCCTGGACCAGCCCATCCCGGTGGCGGCCAGGCACGGGCGCAGCCTGATGGCGGCGCTGGCGCGGATGCAGCGCGAACTGCGCGAGCGCATCGAACGCGAGCGCAGCGTCGCCGCGGAGAACCTGCGCATCCGCACCGCCCTGGACAACGCGTCCACTGGCATGTACATCGCCGATCCCGACCTGACCATCATCTACGCCAACACCGCGCTGCAGACCCTGCTGCAGACCCACGCCGAGGACATCCGCGCCTGCGCGCCGGCGTTCGACCGCTCTGCGCCCCTGCTGGGCCAATCGGTGGCGCTGCTGGAAGTCGGCAATTCGCAGGACGCGGAGATCTACCAGCGGCTGGATCGGCAGGGCGCGGC
Source organism: Xanthomonas sp. LMG 12462 (assembly GCF_009192885.1). NCBI lineage: Bacteria > Pseudomonadati > Pseudomonadota > Gammaproteobacteria > Lysobacterales > Lysobacteraceae > Xanthomonas > Xanthomonas sp. LMG 12462. The sequence continues at coordinate 8,571 of NZ_NMPP01000046.1, forward strand.
GCAGCGCGAGGTGCGCTACCGCGAGGTCTGCATCGCCCAGGAGATTTCCGCCATCCGCAATGCCGAGGGCGCGCACCTGGGCTTCGTCTGCGAATGGCGCGACCGCACCGCCGAGACCCGTGTCGAAGCGGAAGTGGCCGCGGTGGTGCGCAGCGCCGCCGCCGGCGACCTGTCGCAGCGCATCGACCGCACCGGCAAGCAGGGCTTCTTCCTGATGCTGGCGCAGCAACTCAACGGCCTGCTCGACGCCAACGCGATCAGCATCGCCGAGGTCTCGCGGCTGCTCAGCGCGCTGGCCGACGGCGACCTCGGCGCGCGCATGCACGGCGAGTTCCACGGCATCTTCGCCACCATGCGCGACGACGCCAACGGCACCGCCGAGCGCCTGGCCGACATCGTCGGCCGCATCCAGCGCGCCGCCGGCGACATCCACAGCGCCGCCACCGAAATCGCCCAGGGCAACAGCGACCTGTCGCAGCGCACCGAACAGCAGGCCGCCAGCCTGGAGGAAACCGCCGCCTCGATGGAAGAGCTGACCGCCACGGTCAAGCAGAACGCCGAGCACGCGCGCCAGGCCAACCAGCTCGCCGCCGGCGCCGCGGCGGTCGCCTCGCAAGGCGGCGCGGTGGTCGGCCAGGTGGTGGACACCATGAGCGGCATCGAAACCGCGTCGAAGAAGATCGCCGACATCATTTCGGTGATCGACGGCATCGCCTTCCAGACCAACATCCTGGCGCTCAACGCCGCGGTGGAAGCCGCACGCGCCGGCGAACAGGGCCGCGGTTTCGCGGTCGTGGCCAGCGAGGTACGGGTGCTGGCGCAACGCTCGGCCAACGCCGCCAAGGAGATCAAGGGTCTGATCGACGACTCGGTCGGCCGCGTCGCCACCGGCGCCGAGCTGGTACAGCGCGCCGGCCAGACCATGCAGGAGATCGTGGCCTCGGTGGGCCGCGTCACCGACATCATGGGCGAGATTTCCGCCGCCTCGCAGGAGCAGTCCGCCGGCATCGAGCAGGTCAACCGCACCGTCACGCAGATGGACGAGAGCACCCAGCAGAACGCTGCCCTGGTCGAAGAAGCCACGGCGGCGGCGCGGTCGATGGAGGACCAGGCGGCGCAGCTGAGCGAGGCGGTGGCGGTGTTCCGGCTGGAACAGCATGCCACGCGTGCCGCCCCTGCCCCAGCCTTCGTCGCCGCGGTGGTGGCCGGCCATTCGGCCACTGCTGCAACGTCGCATGCCACGCAGGCGTCCCAGCCGAACGCGCAGGCCCTCGCCGACGCGATCGGCACCCAGTGGCAGCCGCTCACCGCTTGAGGAGAAGTGTAGGGAAATGAATCAGACAGCGTCGGGAAGCGTCTTACGACCAACGACGCATCGAGAACTACGCCGTCACGCCGATATCACCCTCGAGCGATGGCGGCATGTTGTACGGCACGACATTGGGTTTCCTTTCTTCACTTTTCTGACCGCCACGCCCACCCCTCCGGTCACGTGAACGCAGCCGGAGTCTGTAGGGACAAGGACCTGGACGCCCCAGGGACACCGTCAACGAAGAGGTCGACATGAATGCCTTTCTGCAACGCTACAACGTGGGACGCCGCCTCGGCGGTGCCTTCGGCCTGCTGATCCTGCTGTCCTGCCTGCTTGTCGCGGCCGGCCTTTTATCCATGGCAGGCGCGCGCCATGAACTGGACAGCATCGTCAAGGTCAACGTCGAGAAGATGCGGATCAGCAACGGCATGCTCGATGCCAACTCAAACATCCTGGTCGCACTCGGCACACTGTCCATGGTGACCAGCGAGGATCTCAACCAGCAGGCGCTCGCCGAGATCAAGGATAAGCGCCAACGCTATAGCGACCTGCGCAACGAACTGGAAAAGTTTCCCGCAACCAGTGCAAGCGTGGTCAAATTGCGCGCCGACATCGATGCGGCGCGCGATATCGCGCGCACCCTCAACAATCAGGTGATCGACCTGGCGAACGCCGGGCGCAACGCCGAGGCGCAGACACTGCTGAGCGAGCGTTCGCGCCCGGCCACGCTGGCGTGGCAAGCGAAAATCCGCCAGAACGTCGCCTTGCAGGAACAGCAGACGCACGACGCCTACGCCACGGCAACGCGCGCCATGGCGCGCGGCCGCAACATGCTCATCGCAGGTGGAGTGGCCGTCCTGGTCGTCAGCGTCTTCCTGGCCTGGGCGATCACCCGCAGCCTGACCATGCCGCTGAACCGCGCCACGCGTGCCGCCGAGGCCATCGCCAGCGGCCGCCTGGACAACGACGTCACTACCGACGCTCGCGACGAGCCGGGCCGCCTGCTGCTGGCGATGGACGCGATGCAGCGACAGTTGCAGCGCTTCTCCGGCGAGACGGCGTTGATGATCGAACTGCATGCCGACAAGGACATCAGCCACCGCATGCCGCTGGATTTCCCGGGCGTGTACGGCGAGCTGAGCAAGGGCATCAACACCATGATGTTCGAGCACCTGGACGCCATCGTCGATGCCATCGGCGTGCTCAACGAATACGCCAACGGCGACCTGCGCCGCGACGCCCGCCGCCTGCCCGGCAGCCGCGCGGTCCTGCACGAATCGATGGACGCGGCCAAGGCCAGCCTGCTGGCGATCAACACCGAGATCAAGCGCCTGGCCGCGGCCGCCGCCGCCGGCGACTTCAGCGCCCGCGGCGATGCGGCGCACTTCCAGCACGATTTCCAGCTGATGGTGCAGGACCTCAACGCGATGATGGAGGTCAGCGACCACAACCTGGGCAAGCTGTCGGCCCTGTTGCAATCCATCGCCGCCGGGGATCTCACCGCGCGCATGGATGGCGAGTTCCACGGCGTGTTCGCGCGGATGCGCGACGACGCCAACGCCACCGTCGAACAGCTGACCGGCATCGTCGGTCGCATCCAGACCGCGGCGGTCAGCATCAACGCGGCCTCGACCGAGATCGCCGCCGGCAACGACGACCTGTCGCGCCGCACCGAGCAACAGGCGGCGAGCCTCGAGGAAACCGCCGCATCGATGGAGGAACTGACCTCCACGGTCAAGCAGAACGCCGAGCACGCGCGTCAGGCCAACCAGTTGGCGGTGGGCGCGGCTTCTGTGGCCTCACAGGGCGGCAACGTGGTCGGCCAGGTTGTTCAGACCATGAGCGGGATCGAGGCCTCGTCGAAGAAGATCGCCGACATCATCTCGGTCATCGACGGCATCGCCTTCCAGACCAATATCCTGGCCTTGAACGCGGCGGTGGAAGCGGCGCGCGCCGGCGACCAGGGCCGCGGCTTCGCCGTGGTCGCCAGCGAAGTGCGCACCCTGGCACAACGCTCGGCCGGCGCCGCCAAGGAGATCAAGTCGCTGATCGACGACTCGGTCACGCGCGTGGCCGAGGGCTCGGCGCTGGTCGATCAGGCCGGCCGCACCATGAGCGAGATCGTGGCCTCGGTGCAGCGCGTCACCGACATCATGGGCGAGATCTCGGCGGCCTCGCAGGAGCAGGCATCGGGGATCGAGCAGGTCAACCAGACCGTCACCCAGATGGACGAGGCCACTCAGCAGAACGCCGCATTGGTGGAAGAAGCCACCGCAGCAGCACGCTCGATGGAGGAACAAGCCGGCCAGCTCAGCGACACCGTGGCGTTGTTCAAGATCGACAACGTCGGCGTGCGTGCGGCGACGGCGCCGCATGCCACGGTCAACGCGCCGCGTGCGGCCAAGGTGACGGCGCGTCCGCAGCGGCAGCCCGCCAAGCGCACCGCGGTCGCGGCCGGCGGCGACTGGCAGGAGTTCTGAGTCGTACGGTCGCCATGCCGCCGGCATGGCGACCGGTCCCGGCGGTAACGCCCGGCGTTCGCAGCGCAGCCCTTACGCAGCTGCGCATTCCTGCAATACGCGAACCATAGCTTGGCGCATTACACGCCGGCGCATGTCGGAACCACGTCGGATTTTGCCTTCGCCGACCAACACGCGTCGGAAGGCAGACAGCTTCCTAACCGCCTGCCAACAAGGATCCGCACACCGCTCAATTCCTGGCCGCCATGTCGATATCCATGGGGTGGCAGCGCATCGCCACGAGGCGCCGCAACGCTGGCCTGCCAGCGCGTGCGACCCGACTCCTTCTGTCCCCAAAGGTCGGCTATGAACGCACTTCTGCAACGCTACAACGTCGGTCGGCGCCTGGGCATGGCGTTCGGCATCCTCATCCTGTTGTCCGGCGTGCTGGTCGCCATGGGGCTGCTGACCATGGCCAGGGCGCATCGCGAACTGGACAGCATCGTCAACGGCAACATGGAAAAGGTCCGCCTCTCCAACGAGATGCTGGACGCCAACACCAATGTGCAGATCGGGCTGCTGTCCATCACCATCGTGGATGGCGATGCGGCCAACCAGAAGATGATCGACATCGTGCAGCGCAACCGGGCGCGCTACAAGGCCGCGCACGATGCATTGTCGGCGATGCCGGCGACCCCGGCCGAACGCCAGGCCATGGCCATGATCGAGCGCACGCGGGCGCAGTCGGTGCAACTCAACAACCAGGTGCTGGCGCTGGGCGAGAAGGACCTGAACGCCCAGGCACAGGCATTGCTGCTGGGCGATGCCGCGGTGGCGATGGAGAAGCAGCAGGCGGCGATCCGCGCCAATGCCGATCTGCAGCGGCGCTTGAGCCGGGACGCCTATGCTGTCTCCTCGGAAGCGATGGCGCGGGGCCGCGTCATCCTCATTTCCGGCGGCCTTGCGGTCCTGCTGGTCAGCGGCCTGCTGGGCTGGACGATCACCCGCAGCCTCACCGGGCCGCTGAGCCGCGCCACCCGTGCCGCCGAAGCCATCGCCGACGGCCGTCTGGACAACGACGTGAGCACCGATGCGCGCGACGAACCCGGCCGCCTGCTGGTCGCGATGGGCCGCATGCAGACCCAATTGCAGCGCTTCTCCAGCGAAACCGCGTTGATGATCGAACTGCATGCCGACAAGGACATGTCCCACCGCATGCCGCAGGACTTCCCGGGCGTCTACGGCGAGCTGAGCAAGGGCATCAACACCATGATGTTCGAGCACCTGGACGCCATCGTCGACGCCATCGGCGTGCTCAACGAATACGCCAATGGCGACCTGCGCCGCGACGCCCGGCGCTTGCCCGGCAGCCGCGCGGTGCTGCACGAATCGATGGATGCGGCCAAGGCCAGCCTGCTGGCGATCAATACCGAGATCAAGCGCCTGGCGGCGGCGGCCGCCGCCGGCGACTTCAGCGCCCGCGGCGATGCCGCGCACTTCCAGCACGACTTCCGACTGATGGTGCAGGATCTCAACGCGATGATGGAGGTCAGCGACCACAACCTGGGCAAGCTGTCGGCCTTGCTGCAGGCCATCGCCGCCGGCGACCTCACCGCGCGCATGGAAGGCGAGTTCCACGGCGTGTTCGCCACCATGCGCGACGACGCCAACGCCACCGTCGACCAGTTGACCGGCATCGTCGGCCGCATCCAGACCGCGGCGGTCAGCATCAATGCCGCTGCCACCGAAATCGCCGCCGGCAACGACGACCTGTCGCGCCGCACCGAGCAGCAGGCGGCGAGCCTGGAAGAAACCGCCGCGTCGATGGAGGAGCTGACCTCCACGGTGAAGCAGAACGCCGAACACGCCCGCCAGGCCAACCAGTTGGCAGTGGGTGCGGCGGCGGTCGCCTCGCAAGGCGGCAGTGTGGTCGGCCAGGTCGTCGAGACCATGAGCGGCATCGAGGCCTCGTCGAAGAGGATCGCCGACATCATCTCGGTCATCGACGGGATCGCCTTCCAGACCAACATCCTGGCGCTCAACGCGGCGGTGGAAGCGGCCCGTGCCGGCGAACAGGGCCGCGGCTTCGCGGTGGTCGCCAGCGAAGTGCGCACCCTCGCCCAGCGTTCGGCCAACGCCGCCAAGGAGATCAAGACGCTGATCGACGACTCGGTCGGCCGTGTCGCCACCGGCTCGGCGCTGGTCGATCAGGCCGGCCGCACCATGAGCGAGATCGTGGCCTCGGTGCAGCGTGTCACCGACATCATGAGCGAGATCTCGGCGGCCTCGCAGGAGCAGTCCGCCGGCATCGAGCAGGTCAACCAGACCGTCACCCAGATGGACGAGACCACTCAGCAGAATGCCGCGCTGGTCGAAGAAGCCACCGCCGCCGCGCGTTCGATGGAAGAACAGGCGGTGCAGCTCAGCGATGCAGTCGCGCTGTTCAAGATCGACCGTGTCGCCACGATCGCGCCGCCGGCCGCGGTCCGCGCGGTACCGGCGAAGCCGGCGGCGCGGGTTGCGAGCAAGGCCGGCGCGGCGCCGCAACCGGCGGCACGCCGTCCGGTCGTGGCCGCCGCCAGCAACGGCGACGCCTGGCGGGAGTTCTGAGGCCACGGTGGCCAGGCGCACACGGCCTGGCCACCTCGCCTGCACCAGCGGCACATTCCGCCATCCCCTGCCTGATCGAACGCCGGCTGTCCCGACGCGCGCTCGACACGCGCCGCCATCGGCCATCGCCCTGCGCCTCCTCGCCACCATCGCGTGCCTGCCACGGCGCGCCAGCGCCCGACCGCCCCTGCCTCGCCCGACCTCGATGCCGGCCCGGCACGGCCGGATCACGCCCGCTGCAGGCGACACCAGCGACGGCGGCGCGGCACGTCCATCGGCGAATGGACCGAGCGAGGACATGCCAACACGCGCCGGTCACCGCGGTTCCCGCAGCCTTCTCGACAGGCCTGCACATCCCGGAATCGTGCGGCCGTTTGCAGATCGCGCAGCTCCTGCATCGGCGCTGCATCCGTAGCGCGCCGCAGCGCGTATGTCCTGCCCACTCCTTTCCTCACATGGGCGCCACAACCCTGATGGCCGCATAACTCCGCCGAGATCACAGATTCAATCTTTGTCTCAAGCCGCCGCTAAAGATCTGCCCGATTCGGCGGAGTGCTGGCGATCCCCTCGCATGCGCGCGTCTTCGCCCGGCGAAGTTCGATCGCTGTCCGCCCCCCCTTGCATTCCCACCGCATGCGCTTGCTCGCGAGCGCCTGCCTTCTTTCGCTTTTCCCCAGAGACCCGCGCAATGACGTCGCACTCCGCGAACCACGCCGCTCCGCCCGCCTCCGAACGCCGCTCCCGCCTGCGGATCTGGCACGACCTCCCCATCGCGCGCAAACTCAGCCTGATCGGGGTCCTGGCCCTGATCGGCCTGGCCATTCCGCTGCTGCTGTACACCCGCACGCTCAACGACGGCGTGGAGGTCAGCCGCGCCGAGTTGCGCAGCTATGCGCCACTGCGGCAGATGTTGACGCTGCTGGCAGCGCTGCAGGAAGAACAGGTCGGCGCCGTCGCCGACACGGCGCAGGCGCGCGACACCGCGGACCGGGCGCTGCGCGAACTGCAGCAAACCGTGCCCGCCCTGCCCGGCTTCGAGCGCAGCACGGCGGCGCTGGCGCAATTGCAGCGGACCCTGCAGACCAGGCGCAGCGACTTCGCGGCGGTCGCCGATCAGGCCGACGACGCGCTGGACGCCCTGCGCGACGACAGCCAGCTGGTCTATACGCCTTACGTGGAAAGCTACCACCTGGTGGTCAGCAGCCTGATCTACGCCCCGGCGACCAGCCAGACCCTGACCCGGCTGGACGCGATGCGCGACCCCTCGCAGGCCGGCGCCGACACCCCGGTCCTGCGCGCGCAGATCGCCGAACTGGCCCGCGATCAGGGCCGCCTGCGGCATGAGCTGAAGAAGGCGTTGGGCCTGCTCGAACAGCCGGATCCGGCCCTGTCCCAATCCGTCGCCGCCGAAGCCGCCGTCGCCGATCGCGCCCTGCCGCAACTGGCGCAGGCCCTGGACGGCCGCAGCGCCGATGCCGATCAGCGCTGGAACGCGGCCCTGCATGGCTGGGACGAGGCCTTGCACGGGCTGAGCGCCACCGCGTTGCAGGCGCTGCAGCGCCAGTCGCAGCGTCATCTGGACGCCTCGCTGCAGGCGATGTGGACCGCGGTGGCCGGGCTCGGCGTGCTGACGCTGCTGATCGCGGCGATCTGCGCGCACACCCTGATCACCCTGACCCGCAACGTGCGCCGCGCCGCCGGCGTTGCCGCCGACATCGCCGAGGGCCGCCTCGACGCCCGCATCGTGGTGCCCAGCCGCGACGAAAGCGGTCGGCTGCTGGCCGACATGCAACGCATGCAGCAGCAGTTGCGCGAGGTGCTGGCCGCCCAGACCGAGATGGCGCGGCGCCACGATGGGGGCCAGACCAGCTATCGCATGGACGAGAGCAGCTTCCCCGGCGACTACGGGCGCATGGTCCGCGACAGCAATGCCCTGGCCGCCGCGCACATCGCGGTGACCGAGCGCCTGGCGCAGATCATGGGCCGCTATGCCATCGGCGACCTGTCCGAGGACATGGACCGCCTGCCCGGCGAGAAAGCCCGCCTCAGCGAGACGATGGACACGGTCAAGCGCAACCTGACCGCGATGAACACCGAGATCAAGCACCTGGCCGGTGCGGCGGCCGCCGGCGACTTCAGCGTGCGTGGCGACGCCGAACGCTTCCAGTACGACTTCCGCCTGATGGTCGACAGCCTCAACCAGCTGATGGCCACCGCCGACGGCAACCTGCAGGCATTGTCCGCGCTGCTGCAGTCGATCGCCGCCGGCGACCTGACCGCGCGCATGCACGGCGACTTCCAGGGCGTGTTCGCGACCATGCGCGACGACGCCAACGCCACCACCGAACAACTGGCGGCCATCGTCGCGCGCATCCAGACTGCCGCGGTCAGCATCAACGCCGCCGCCAGCGAGATCGCCACCGGCAACGACGATCTGTCGCGCCGCACCGAACAACAGGCCGCCAGCCTGGAAGAAACCGCCGCGTCGATGGAAGAGCTGACCTCCACGGTCAAGCAGAACGCCGAACGTGCGCGCCAGGCCAACCAACTGGCCGCAGGCGCGGCCTCGGTCGCCTCGCAGGGCGGCGACGTGGTCGGCCAGGTCGTGCAGACCATGAGCGGCATCGAAGCGTCCTCGAAGAAGATCGGCGACATCATTTCGGTGATCGACGGCATCGCCTTCCAGACCAACATCCTGGCGCTCAACGCCGCGGTGGAAGCGGCGCGTGCCGGCGAGCAGGGCCGCGGTTTCGCCGTGGTGGCCACCGAAGTGCGCACCCTCGCCCAGCGCTCGGCCAACGCTGCCAAGGAGATCAAGACGCTGATCGACGAGTCGGTCGGCCGCGTCGCCGAAGGCTCGGCCCTGGTCGAGCGCGCCGGCACCACCATGCAGGAGATTGTGACCTCGGTGCAGCACGTCACCGACATCATGGGCGAGATCGCGGTCGCCTCGCAGGAGCAGTCGTCCGGCATCGAGCAGGTCAACCGCACCGTCACGCAGATGGACGAGAGCACCCAGCAGAACGCTGCGCTGGTGGAGGAAGCCACGGCCGCCGCGCGTTCGATGGAGGAGCAGGCCGGCCACCTGCGGCAGGCCGTGGCGGTGTTCAAGGTGCAGGCGGCGGCATCCTCGGTGCGTGCGCCGGCGGTACCGGCCGCGCGCAGGCCGACACACGCGGCCGCCTGAGTCCAGGCGCGCGGATCGCGCCACCCAGGCTCGGCCTGTCACGCCCCGGCCGGCGCACACCGCGCCGCCGGAACCACAACCCAATATGCCGATCGGCCGCGGAACGCCTCCGCGGCCGATTGCGTTTCCAGGCCTGCGCGACAGCCTTTTTTCGAAAACCCCACACCAGCGTCGTTACCACGGCGTGAAATGTGATGAATACGACCTTAAGGATCGACAGGTGCTGTCGATAACGTGAACAGCCGGTGAGTGCCGGCGTCGCGCTGGCCGGTTTCCAATGCAGGCACTATCCACCACGACGCCCCGTTGGGGAGGTTTCACCCGCCTGCCATGGGGGCTGTTGCTGCTGGTGCTCTGGAGCATCTGGGCGGCAAGCCGACTGGTAGCGCTCGCCAGCCCGCCGCCGGCCGACAGCGCCGAGGCCATTCGCGCGCGCCTGCTGGCCTTTGCGCCCGCCATCGACGCTGCCGACGGGCAGCCCGTGGCGTTCCGCCTGCGCGTGGCCGGCTGCGAGTGCGCCGCGCCTGCGGCGCTCGCACTCCCAGGGATGCGCAGCGTGGACCTGCGCGCCCGGCTGGCGCCGCCGTCCCTGCCCTATGCGCTGATCGTCCTCGATGCGCAGTCCCGCCTGATCTATGCCGGCCCGGCACAGCTGGCCGGATGCGGCACGTCCATCGCCGCCGCGTCGCTGCTGCCGCGGCTGCTCGCCACCGGCGGCGCTTCGCCGCTGATCTCTCCCGCCCAGTGCGGATGTCCCACCGACTCCAAGGAATCCCTCTCATGAGCGCCTCGCCTACCCAAGGCAGCTTTCTCGTCGGCAACGAGCGCTACGTCTACCTGCAGAAACTGGCGGCGCAGGCCGACCGGCTGTTCGTGGTCGTCGCGGTCCTGGCCACCCTCGCCAGCCTGGCCGCCGCCTGGCATCAGGGCGCGTGGACGCCGTGGCTGGCGGTCAGCCTGCCGACCCTGGCCGTCATCGCCCTGCAGGTGAAGCTGCATCCGGGCAGCCTGCTGAGCCGCTGCACCGTGGCCTTGGGCCTGATGGTGCTGGCCGCGGCGCTGATCCAGCAGGCCGGCGGCATGATCGAAGTGCACTTCGGCGTCATCCTGCTGATCGCGCTGCTGCTGTACTACCGCGACTGGCGGCCGATCATGGTCGCGGCCGCCGCGATCGCCGTGCATCACGTGCTGTTCTTCTGGCTGCAGCACCGCGGCCTGCCGGTGCGGGCGTTCACCGCCGAGGCCGGGATCGGCATCCTGGCGATCCATGCGCTGTACGTGGCGGTGGAAGCGGCGATCCTGGTGCCGATGGCGGTGCAGATGCGCCGGCAACTGCTGGACGTGGGCCACGACCCGCACGCCCTGGCCCAGGCCGCGCGCGCCATCGCCCAGCAACAGCCGCTGTCGGCCGCGATCCGCGAGCTGGACCTGCCGGAAGGCTCCATCGCCCACACCCTGGTGGCCGCCAACGCGCAGCTGCTGCGCAGCCGCGAGCAGGACAGCGAGGCCCAGCGCGAGACCCAGCGCATCCGCAGCGCGCTGGACGATGTCACCACCAACGTCATGATCGCCGATGCCGACCGCCGCATCGTCTACGTCAACCGCCCGCTGCTGCAGATGCTCAGCGAGGTGCAGGAAGACCTGCGCCGCGACCTGCCGCAGTTCGATGCCAGCGCATTGCTGGGCAAGACCATCGACGTGTTCCACCGCCATCCCGAACACCAGGCGCGCATGCTCGCCGAGCTGACCGGCACGCACCGCGCGCAGATCCGCGTCGGCGGCCACACCATGCGTCTGATCGTCAATCCGGTGACCGACGCGACCGGCAACCGCCTCGGCTTCGTGGTGGAATGGGCCGACCGCACCGACGAAGTGGCGGTGGAAGAGGAGATCGCCGGCATCGTGCGTGGCGCGGTCGCCGGCGACCTCGGCGGACGCATCCGCCTGGACGACAAGCACGGCTTCCTGCTGCAGTTGGGCGAGCAGATCAACGCCATGCTCGCCGCCAGCGCCTCCGGCCTGGGCCACATCCAGCAGATGCTGCGCGCGCTGGCCGAGGGCGACCTGTCGCGGCGCATCGACGCCGACCTGCTGGGCGTGTACGCGAACATGAAGGACGATGCCAACGCCACCGCCGAGCAGCTGTCGGCGATCGTGCGGCAGATCCAGGGCGCCTCGGACGCGATCAACACCGCCGCCGGCGAGATCGCCGCCGGCAACGACGACCTGTCGCGCCGCACCGAACAGCAGGCCGCCAGCCTGGAGGAAACCGCCGCCTCGATGGAGGAGCTGACCTCCACCGTGAAGCAGAACGCCGAGCATGCGCACCAGGCCAACCAGTTGGCGGTCGGCGCCGCGGCGGTCGCCTCGCAGGGCGGCAGCGTGGTCGGCAAGGTGGTCACCACGATGAGCGGCATCGAAGCCTCGTCGAAGAAGATCGCCGACATCATCAGCGTGATCGACGGCATCGCCTTCCAGACCAACATCCTGGCGCTCAACGCCGCGGTCGAGGCCGCGCGTGCCGGCGAGCAGGGCCGTGGCTTCGCCGTGGTCGCCAGCGAGGTGCGCGTGCTGGCGCAGCGTTCGTCCAACGCCGCCAAGGAGATCAAGGGCCTGATCGACGATTCGGTGACCCGTGTGGCCGAAGGCTCGGCCCTGGTCGACCAGGCCGGCCGCACCATGCAGGACATCGTGACCTCGGTCCAGCGCGTCACCGACATCATGCGCGACATCGCCTCGGCCTCGCAGGAACAGTCGGCCGGCATCGAGCAGGTCAACCAGACCGTCGTGCAGATGGACGAGGCGACCCAGCAGAATGCCGCCCTGGTCGAGGAAGCCAGCGCCAGCGCCCGGTCGATGGAACACGAGGCGGGCGAACTGGCACGGGCCGTGGCATCCTTCACCCTGGAGCAGCGCCCGCCGTCGAACGCGGTCGCCACTGGCGGCAACGTGCAGCCGGTCTACAAAAAAGTCCAGCTCAGCCGATAGCATGCGTGGGGCGGCCCGACGCGGTGCCGCCCCACCCACCTCCAGTACCCACTCTCCACCATGGCCGAAGGCACTCCCAGCGACTCCCCTGTCCCGACTTCGCCGGACGAAGAAGTGGAGGACGACCGTTTCCTGCTGACCAAGCCCCGGCAGATCCGCCAGTTGCTGCAGTCGCTGATCCAGCAGCGTTCGCAGGTCAGCGCGCACGTGGGCGGTCGCGACCAGGCCTTCTCGACCGCGTTGCTGGACCTGGACGAGGACAGCGTGCTGCTGGACCTGAGCGTCAACGAGGCCTCCAACCGCGCCGCCGAGCAGGCCGAGTACCTGCTGTGCTTCGCCCAGCTGGACAAGGTGCGGGTGCGTTTCCGCATCGAAAGCCCGCAGCGCACCGACGACAACGGCCAGCCGGGCCTGCGCGCGCCGCTGCCGGAATCGCTCTACTACCTGCAGCGGCGCGAGCATTTCCGCCTGGAGACCCCGATCACCGATTCGCCGTTGTGCGTGCTGCGCATCGACGACGATGCCGGCCAGGTCGAACTGAAACTGCGCGTGGTGGACATCAGCGGCGGCGGCCTGGCGGTGGCGCTGGTACAGGGCCAGCCGATGCCGCAGCTGCAGCAGAGCTATCCGAACTGCGTGCTGCAGCTGCCCGATGCCGACGCCATCCGACTGACCCTGCAGGTCTGCAACATGTATGTCTCCAAGCTCGCCAACGGCCAGGACACCCTGCGCGTGGGCATGCGCTTCCAGGACCTGCCGCGCGGTGCCGACGCGGCGATCCAGCGCTACGTGTTCCGCATCGAGCGCCAGCGCAGCGCCCGCAAGAGCGGCGTGCTTTCCTGAACGCCGCAAGCGGCCGGCCGATCCAGGTCTAAAGTTCGCCGTTGCCGCGCCGATCTAGCATCAGAGTCGCGCTTTCCCACCCACGCCACCACCCGCAATCCCGTGCGCACCAGGAGCACACGATGAACGACAAGACCACCTCCAATTCCGACGCCACCGGCGGCGAATTCCTCAGCTTCACCCTCGGCGAAGAACACTACGGCGTGGATATCCTCAAGGTGCAGGAAATCCGCGGCTACGACTCGGTCACCCGGGTCCCGGACGCCCCCGAGTACATCAAGGGCGTGATCAACCTGCGCGGCACCATCGTCCCGGTGATCGACCTGCGCCTGAAGCTGCGCCTGAAGGAAGCGCGCTACGACGCCTTCACCGTGATGATCGTGCTCAACGTCGAGAACCGCGTGGTCGGCATCGTGGTGGACAGCGTCTCCGACGTGATCCCGCTGAACGAAGAGCAGATCCGCCCGACCCCCGAGTTCGGCGCCGCGGTCGACACCCGCTTCATTTCGGGCATCGGCACCCAGGACGACAAGATGTTGATCCTGCTGGATATCGAGACCCTGCTCGACAGCGCCGAGTTCGGCCAGCAGCACGCCCACGTCGACGAGGCCGCCTGACCCCCGGCCGCTGCGGCGGCCGCCCGGCTGTAGACGAAACCCGCCGCAAGGCGGGTTTTTATTTGAAATGCGAACTGTTTATCACTTGGGCGAATCAAGTTAACCGGTTTCACGCCGATAGCTGAAGAGTGGCCGGCATCACACGGCCCTCACTTCAGCCCCCGTCCCCAAGGAGTCGTTCCATGAAACCGAGCTTTCCCATGCTGCTGGTCCTGCTGCTCGCCGCCAGCCCCAGCACCTTCGCCCAGTCCCAGCAGATGATCCCGCCGGAGATGGCCACCCGTTTCGTCGGCAAGGACGGCATGGTCTGCGGCAAGGTCGAGAAAGCCAAGTACGCGCAGAATTCCGAAGGCGAGCCGACCTTCCTGTACATGGGCGGCATGTTCCCGCGCCACACCTTCTCCGCCCGCATCGCCGGCGCCGACCGCAGCAAGTTCGGCTTCGCTCCGGAAACCCTGGAAGGCAAGGACGTGTGCGTGATCGGCAAGATCGAGCGGGACAGCTCGCGTGCCGAAATCCAGGTCAGCGCGCCGTCCAGCCTGAAGCTGGCCACCATCAAGTAAGCCATTGCGCCGCCGTGCTGGACCCGTGCACACGGTCCGGCGCGGCGGCGTTTGCTTTTTTGCCCCTTGTCGTCCCCCTCCGAATTATGGGAAACGCGCTCATGCAGTGGATTAAAGATCTGAAGGTGATGCCCAAACTGATGCTGGCGTTCGGCGTCGTGCTGGCGTTGATGCTGATCCAGGGCGTGGCCGCCTACCGCGGTCTTAACTCGCTCGATGGCGTGACCACGAATGTGTCGTCGCAGGTGGTGCCGAGCGTGCGCACCGGCGGCGAAATGCGCGGCATCCTCGGCGAATATCGCAATTCCGCCTACCAGAGTCTGATCCGCAGCAGCGATGCGCTGAAGAAGGAATCGGCCGCGCGCAAGGTTGCGCTGAAGAAGCAGATGGACCAGATCCTGGCCCAATATCCGCCCAAGATCGGCAGCCCGCAGGAAAAGACCATCTACGACCGTCTGGTCGCCGACTGGAAGAAGGCCAGCGCCTCCTACCAGTCCGTCGACGAAATGCTGCAGCTCGACCTGCACGACGACGCCATCGATACCTTCACCGGCGAGACCCGCACCCTGCACAACAAGGTGGTGGACGACGTCGTCGCCCTGATCGCCGAGAACGATCGCCAGGCCAAGGCCGCGGCAGACGCCGCCAGCGGCACCTATCGCAACGCCTCGGCAACCCTGCTGATCTGCCTGCTGATCGGCCTTGGCGCAGCGGTCGGTCTGGCCTTCCTGTTCGGGCGGATGCTGGCCAACAGCGTGCGCGATGCGGTCAAGGTGGCCAGCGACGTCGCCGCCGGCAAGCTCGACGGACATATCGACGCCAACAGCAAGGACGAGATCGGCGAGCTGATGCAGGCGCTCAAGCGCATGCAGCAGGACCTGCGCGGGCGCATCGAGCGCGACGCCGCGGTCGCCGCCGAGAACCTGCGCATCCGCACCGCGCTGGACAACTCCTCGACCGGCATGTTCATCGTCGACCTGGACTACAACATCGTCTACGCCAACCCGTCGATGCAGGGCCTCACCGACAAGTACGCCGAGCAGATCCACTCGGTGGCGCCGGCCTTCGATTCGAGCCTGCCGCTGGTCGGCTCGCCGGTGACGGTGCTGGAGTACGGCAACCAGCACGATCCCAAGACCCTGGCGGAACTGGAAAAGAAGGGGGTGATGGAACGCGAGATGGCCTACGTCGACGCGCGCGTCGCCCAGACCATCACCGCCATCCGCGACCAGCACGGCACGCACATCGGCTTTGTCTGCGAATCGCGCGACCGCACCCTGGAAGCGCAGGTCGAGCAGGAAGTGGCCAAGATCGTGCGCGAGGCCGCCGCGGGCGACCTCAGCGGGCGCGTCGGCATCGAAGGCAAGCACGGCTTCTTCCTGCAGCTGGCGCAGCAGCTCAATGGCCTGCTGCAGGCCAACGGCGACAGCATCGGCCAAGTGTCCAGGCTGCTGACCGCGCTGTCGCAGGGCGACCTCACCGCGCGCATGCATGGCGATTTCCAGGGCGTGTTCGCGACCATGCGCGACGACGCCAACGCCACCGCCGAGCAGCTGGCGGCCATCGTCGGCCGCATCCAGCAGGCGGCGAACGCGATCAATGCCGCCGCCGGCGAGATCGCCGCCGGCAACGACGACCTGTCGCGCCGCACCGAGCAGCAGGCGGCGAATCTGGAAGAGACCGCCGCCTCGATGGAGGAACTGACCTCCACCGTGCGCCAGAACGCCGAGCACGCGCGCCAGGCCAACCAGTTGGCCGGCGGCGCCGCCACGGTCGCCTCGCAGGGCGGCAGTGTGGTCGGCCAGGTGGTGCAGACCATGAGCGGGATCGAGGCGTCCTCGAAGAAGATCGCCGACATCATCAGCGTCATCGACGGCATCGCCTTCCAGACCAACATCCTGGCGCTCAACGCCGCGGTGGAAGCCGCACGTGCCGGCGAACAGGGCCGCGGCTTCGCGGTGGTCGCCAGCGAAGTGCGCACCCTCGCTCAGCGCTCGGCCAACGCCGCCAAGGAGATCAAGGGCCTGATCGACGCCTCGGTGAGCCAGGTGGCCAACGGCTCGACCCTGGTGCGCCAGGCCGGCCAGACCATGACCGAAATCGTCGCCTCGGTGCAACGCGTCACCGACATCATGGGCGAGATCGCCGCCGCCTCGCAGGAGCAGTCGGCCGGCATCGAGCAGGTCAACCAGACCGTCACCCAGATGGACGAGACCACCCAGCAGAACGCCGCGCTGGTCGAAGAAGCCACCGCCGCCGCGCGTTCGATGGAAGAGCAGGCCGGCCAGCTGATCGAGGCCGTGTCGATCTTCCGCGTCGAGCAGTCGGCGCAGGCCAGCGCGGTCCACGCGCCGCAGGCCGTGTCCGCGCCGCGGGCGGCAGCGCCGGCGAAGAAGCCTGCGGCCGTCGCCGCCGCCAAGCCGGCGGCGGTGCGTGCCCGCAAGGTCGAGCCGGCCCTGGCCGATTCGGACTGGCAGGAGTTCTGAGACAGGCCCGGCCTGTCGCTGCATCCCCCCATCCCCGGCCTTCGCGCCGGGGATTTTTTTGACCGCCGCGCCAGCGCGAGGATTGTCTACGGATCGGTCGCGCCGCACGCTCAATTTCCCCGTTCCCGGAGCCGTTAAACCTTTGGGAACCTTTCCAAGGATCAGGTCGATGTCGTCTCGCTCGTTGCTCACCCGCCTCTCGGATCTGCCGCTGCGCCGCAAGTTCCTCTGGCAGACCTTGTTGCTGGGTGCCGGCATCGTCCTGCTGGCAGTGATTGCCGCGCGCATGCAGTACCTGGACATCCGCAACACGCGCGAGCAGGCACTGAAGAGCCAGATCGAGCTGGCGCTGGGCGTGGTGCGCGCCTATGCGGCCGAGGTGGACAAGGGCAGCATGCCGCTGGCCGAGGCGCAGCGCACCGCCCTGCGCACCCTGGAATCGATGCGCGCCCGCGACGGCGTGGACTACTTCTACGTGCACGACCTGCACCCGACCATGCTGATGCACCCCACCCGCCACGACCTGGTCGGCAAGGACATCGGCCAGGTGCTCAGCGCCGACGGCAAGCCGATCTTCCGCGAGTTCGTGAAGGCAGCCGAGGCCGGCGGCGGCTACGTCGACTATCTGTGGCCTAAGCCCGGCAGCGACAAGCCGGTCGAAAAAATCTCCTACAACGCCGCGTTCGCGCCCTGGCACTGGGTGATCGGCACCGGCGTGTATATGGACGACGTGCAGGCGCAGGCGCTGGTCTTCACCGGGGTGATGACCCTGGCCGGCGGCATCCTGGTGCTGCTCACCTTCGGCATCAACTGGTTGATCGGCAGTTCGGTGCTGCGACCGGTATCGCGCAGCCTGGAGGCGATCCGCGCGGTGTCGCGCGGCGACCTCAGCGTGCGCATCGACAATCCCGGCCGCGACGAGACCGGCGAGATGCTGCGCGCCACCGGCGAAATGATCCGGATGCTGGAACGCTTCTCCAGCGAGACCGCGCAGATGGCGGTGCTGCACGCCGACAAGGACATGTCCCACCGCATGCCGGAGGATTTCCCCGGTGTGTACGGCGACCTGGCTGCCAGCATCAACCGCATGATGTTCGAGCACCTGGACGCGATCGTCGACGCCATCGCGGTACTCAACGAGTACGCCAACGGCGACCTGCATCGCGACGCGCGCCGCCTGCCCGGCAGCCGCGCGGTCCTGCACGAATCGATGGACGCGGCCAAGGCCAGCCTGCTGGCGATCAACACCGAGATCAAGCGCCTGGCCGCGGCCGCTGCCGCCGGCGACTTCAGCGTGCGCGGCGACGCCGGGCGGTTCCAGCACGACTTCCGGCTGATGGTGCAGGACCTCAACGCGATGATGGAGGTCAGCGACCGCAACCTGGGCAAGCTGTCGACCCTGCTGCAGGCCATCGCCGCCGGCGACCTGAGCGCGCGCATGCACGGCGACTTCCACGGCGTGTTCGCGCGGATGCGCGAGGATGCCAATACCACCGCCGACCAGCTCGCCGACATCGTCGGCCGCATCCAGACCGCGGCGCGCAGCATCCACGGCGCCACCACCGAACTGGCCGCCGGCAACGACGACCTGTCGCGCCGCACCGAACAACAGGCGGCCAACCTGGAAGAGACCGCGGCCTCGATGGAGGAGCTGACCTCCACGGTCAAGCAGAATGCCGAGCACGCCCGCCAGGCCAACCAGCTCGCCACCGGCGCGGCCGCGGTGGCCTCCCAGGGCGGCCAGGTGGTCGGCCAGGTGGTCACCACCATGAATGGCATCGAGGCCTCGTCGAAGAAGATCGCCGACATCATCGGCGTGATCGACGGCATCGCCTTCCAGACCAACATCCTGGCACTCAATGCCGCGGTGGAAGCCGCCCGCGCCGGCGAACAGGGCCGCGGCTTCGCGGTGGTCGCCACCGAGGTGCGCACCCTCGCCCAGCGCTCGGCCAACGCCGCCAAGGAGATCAAGACGCTGATCGACGACTCGGTCGGCCGCGTGAGCGAGGGTTCGGCCCTGGTCGACCAGGCCGGTCGCACCATGCAGGAGATCGTCGCCTCGGTGCAGCGGGTGACCGACATCATCGGCGAGATCGCCGCGGCCTCGCAGGAACAGTCGATGGGCATCGAGCAGGTCAGCCGCACCGTGGCGCAGATGGACCAGGCGATCCAGCAGAACGTCGCCGTGGTCGAGGAAGCCAGCGCCTCGGCGCGCGCGCTGGAAGACCAGGGCCGCAGGCTCGGCGAGGCGGCGGCGGTGTTCCGGCTGGACCCGGCGCAGGCCGGCGCGAACGGCGGCGCAGGCCCCACGCCCGCGGCCCCCGCACGCGGCGCGGCGCGGCAGGCGCCGCTGCGGCTGGTGCGCACGGCAGTCCCGGCCATCGAGGCCGATTGAGCGGCCATACCGTTGCGATAGAAACAATCACGCACGACACGCTGATTCGCACCACGGCGCGGTTCAAGCTATCGCCGCGCTAGTCGATATCAGGATCACGCTTCGTGGTCCGCGCCCGTCATCGCCGGATCACCACCGCGACCGTTCAGGGAGCACGTGATGCCCAGCCGCCGACATCCGCCATCGTCCACCCTGCCGTCGCGGCGCCGCGGCGCCGCACGCGCGCCCCTGTTCGGCATGGGTTCCCGCCCGCCTGCGCGCGCCGCCACTGGCGCGGCGCGGCCCTCGCCCCGCTTCGTCTCCGCCGGCTGACCGCCGGCCGCCCTGCCTTTTTTCAACCGCTGCTGCACATGGAATGCCCATGAACGTACTTGCGCACCTGAAAATCCGCGACAAGCTGATCTTCGCCTTCGCCGTGACCACGCTGCTGACGGTCGTGCTGGGAGGCTTTACCTACTCCCGGACCAACCTGTCCATCGCCGAGCTCACGCACATCCAGCACGATTGGGTGCCGGCGACCCAGGCACTGGCCGAGGTGCGCGCGCAACTGGGCGAATTCCGTACCTACGAACTGGCGCAACTGTCGCGCGCCGGCGATCCCCAGGCGCAGGCCGATTACTTCAAGCGCATGCAGAAGGTGCGCACGGAGGTGGCGAAGAACCAGCAGGTCATCGCCGCGATGATGCGCGACCAGAAGCAGATGCAGATGTACGCCGGCGTGCAGGAGACGCTGAAGGCCTACCTGCAGGCCAACACCGAGATGGGTGCGGCGCTGCGCGCCGGCGACGTGGCAGGCGCACAGAAGATCTCCGACACCCAGTCGCGGACGCTGCGCCGGACCCTGTTCGAGCGCATCGTGGCGCTGACCCAGTACAACGTCGCCGAACTGAACCGGGAGATGGAGCGCGCCGACAGCCAGCTGGCCAACACCAAGACCCTGATCGTGACGCTGCTCGGGCTGGCCGTGCTGTTCGCCAGCGTCACCGCCTGGCTGATCGCGCGCGGGATGGCGCGCCAGTTGCACGCGGCCAAGCGCCTGTCGCAGGCGGTGGCGCGCGGCGAACTGGAGGGCGCCACCTATCCGCACGGCAAGGACGAGATCGGCGAGCTGATGGACGACATGCTGATCATGCGCTCGCGCATCCACAGCGTGATCCGCGCCCAGGACGAGATGGCCCGGCAGCACGCGTGCGGCACCATCAGCTACCGCATGGACGAGAACGCCTTCCCCGGCGAGTACGGGCAGATGGTCAAGGGCACCAACGAACTGGTGGCCTCGCACATCGCGGTGAAGATGCGCCTGCTGCAGATCATCCAGCGCTATGCGATCGGCGACCTGTCCGAGGACATGGACCGCCTGCCCGGCGAGAAGGCCGTGCTCACCGAAACCATGGACATGGCCAAGCAGAACCTGACCGCGATGAGCGAGCAGATCAAGCAGCTGGCGGAGGCGGCCGCGGCCGGCGCCTTCGGCACGCGCGGCGACCCGGAACGCTTCCAGTACGGGTTCCGGGTGATGGTGCAGGATCTCAACGCGATGATGGAGGTCAGCGACCGCAACCTGGGCGAGCTGTCCACGCTGCTGCGGGCCATCGCCGCCGGCGACCTGACCGCGCGCATGCACGGCGAGTTCCATGGCGTGTTCGGTCGCATGCGCGACGACGCCAACGCCACCGCCGCGCAGCTGGCGGCGATCGTCGGCCGCATCCATGCCGCCGCCGCCAACATCAATGTCGCCTCCACCGAGATCGCCAGCGGCAACGGCGACCTGTCGCGCCGCACCGAACAGCAGGCGGCCAGCCTGGAGCGCACCGCCGCCTCGATGGAGGAGCTGACCTCCACGGTCAAGCAGAACGCCGAGTACGCACGCCAGGCCAACCAGCTTGCGGCCGGCGCCGCCGCGGTGGCCTCGCAGGGCGGCGACGTGGTCGGCCACGTGGTCACCACCATGAACGGGATCGAGGCCTCGTCGAAGAAGATCGCCGACATCATCGGCGTGATCGACGGCATCGCCTTCCAGACCAACATCCTGGCACTGAACGCGGCCGTCGAGGCCGCGCGCGCCGGCGATCAGGGCCGTGGCTTCGCCGTGGTCGCCACCGAGGTGCGCACCCTCGCCCAGCGTTCGGCCAATGCCGCCAAGGAAATCAAGACGCTGATCGACGAGTCGGTGGGCCGCGTCGCCGAAGGCTCGGCCCTGGTCGACCAGGCGGGCCGCACCATGAGCGAGATCGTGACCTCGGTGCGCCGCGTCACCGACATCATGGGCGAGATCGCCGCCGCCTCGCAGGAGCAGTCCGCCGGCATCGAGCAGGTCAACCAGACCGTGGTGCAGATGGACGAGAGCACCCAGCAGAACGCCGCCCTGGTGGAAGAAGCCACCGCCGCGGCGCGCTCGATGGAGGAACAGGCCGGCCAGTTGGGCGCGGCCATCGCCGCTTTCAAGCTGGACACCTACCACGGCGTGGCCGCCAACGCGCCGACTGCGCAAGCCGCGCCGGCCCCGGCCCGCGCCAGGCCCCGTGGGGCGGCGCGCCCGCGCCCCGCCAGCCCCGCCGCCAGCGAGGCCCAGTGGCAGGAGTTCTGAGCCCGCAGGCCACCGCCGGCGGTCTTTCCTGACTGCCGGCTGTCAATTTCGTCCGTTCCCGGCCGATAACCCGATTGACCGACCATCGCTGCGCACCATGGCCATCCAGACTCCCGCTTCGCCCTCCTCCGGTTCCGACAATCGCGACTTCGACTTCAGCGACCGCGATTTCAAGCGGGTCTGCGACCTGATCTACCAGAAGGCCGGCATCGCCCTGGCCCCGGCCAAGCGCGACATGGTCTACGGCCGGCTGTCGCGGCGCCTGCGCGTGCTGGGCCTGCGCTCGTTCCGCGACTACCTGGACTGGCTGGAGCGCGAAGGCGGCGACGAATGGGAGGCGTTCACCAATGCGCTGACCACCAACCTGACCTCGTTCTTCCGCGAGCCGCACCATTTCGAGCGGCTGCGCGAAGAGTTGCAGAAGCACTCCGGCGCGGCGCCGCTGAAGATCTGGTCCTGCGCCTCGTCCACCGGCGAGGAGCCCTACTCGCTGGCGATCACCGCCTGCGAGGCGTTCGGCACGCTGACCCCGCCGGTGCGGATCCTGGCCACCGACGTCGACACCCAGGTGCTGGCCACCGCCTCGCGCGGCGTCTACGCGCTGGAACGCGTCGCCAGCCTCGATCCCGCCCTCAAGCGCAAGTATTTCCAGCGCGGCAGCGGCGCCAACGAAGGCCACTGCCGGGTGCTGCCGGCGCTGCGCGACCTGCTCGAGTTCCGCCAGCTCAACCTGCTGGAACCGCGCTACGACGTCGCCGGCCCGTACCTGGCGCTGTTCTGCCGCAACGTGATGATCTATTTCGACAAACCCACCCAGCGCGGCATCCTGTCGCGGCTGATTCCGCACCTGGACGACGACGGCATGCTCTACACCGGCCATTCGGAGAACTATCTGCATGCGGCCGACCTGATCCAGCCCTGCGGCCGCACGCTGTATCGCCGGGCGCAGAAGGATCGCGCATGAGCGCCGCGGCCATGGCCCTGGACCAGGTGATGCGCTATCACGACACGCGCTTCCAGACGATGGCGGCCAAGCTGTTGCCGACCCAGTACCTGGTGGTGGACGACGACACCGCGCTGACCACCATCCTGGGCTCGTGCGTGGCCGCCTGCATCCGCGACCCGCTGCTGAAGATCGGCGGCATGAACCACTTCATGCTGCCCGACGGCCAGAGCGGCGACGGCGCGCCGGCCCGCTACGGCAGCTACGCGATGGAAGTGCTGATCAACGACCTGCTCAAGCGCGGCGCCGCCCGCAACCGCCTGGAAGCCAAGGTGTTCGGCGGCGGCAACGTGCTCAAGGGCTTCACCAACAATCCGGTCGGCACGCGCAACGCCGACTTCGTGCTGAACTACCTCAAGGCCGAACATATCCCGGTGGTGGCCGAGGATCTGCGCGGCATCCATCCGCGCAAGATCTGGTTCTTCCCCGCTACCGGCCGCGTGGTCGTGCAGCGCCTGCCGCACGCGCACGAGGAAGCCGAAATCGCCGCGGCCGAGTCGGCGGTGCGCGCCCGTCTCGCCAAAGCCCCCGTCACCGGTGCCGTGGAGTTGTTCGAATGAGCCTGGAAGCCCCTTGCCGCGTGCTGATCGTCGACGACTCGGCGGTCGTGCGACAGATCCTTACCGAAATCCTGTCGGGCGCGCCCGGCGTGGAAGTGGTCGGCTCGGCCGCCGACCCGCTGCTGGCGCGCGAGAAGATCAAGCGCCTGAATCCGGACGTGATCACCCTGGACGTGGAAATGCCGCGCATGGACGGGCTGGCGTTCCTGGAAAACCTGATGCGGCTGCGGCCCACGCCGGTGGTGATGATCTCCTCGCTGACCGAGCGCGGCGCCGACACCACCCTGCAGGCGCTGTCGCTGGGCGCGGTCGACTTCGTCTCCAAGCCCAAGCTCGACGTGGCCCGCGGGCTGGAGGAGTACGCCGAAGAGATCATCGCCAAGGTCAAGAATGCGTCCAAGGCCAAGGTCCGCGCCCTGGACCGGCCGGCCGCGCCGAAACCGGCCGGCGCCACCGCCACGCCCGCCGCGGTGTCCTCGCTGAAGTTCCGCACCACCGACCGGCTGATCGCCATCGGCGCCTCCGCCGGCGGCACCGAAGCGCTGCGCGTGGTACTGGAAGGCATGCCGGCCGACGCGCCTGCGGTGGTCATGACCCAGCACCTGCCGGCCGGCTTCAGCACCGCCTTCGCCGACCGCCTCAACCGGCACTCGGCCATGGCCGTGCGCGAGGCCAGCGAAGGCGAAGCGATCCTGCCCGGCCACGCCTACCTGCCGCCCGGCGGCAAGCACCTGCAGGTGATCCGCGACGGTGCGCGCTGGCGCTGCAAGATCGACGACGGCCCGCCGGTCAACCGGCACAAGCCGGCGGTGGACGTGCTGTTCCAGTCGGTGGCACGCAACGCCGGCGCCAACGCCATCGGCGCGATCCTCACCGGCATGGGCGACGACGGCGCGCGCGGCCTGCTGGAAATGCTCCAGGCCGGCGCCAGCACCCTGGTCCAGGACGAGGCCACCAGCGTGGTCTGGGGCATGCCCGGCACCGCCTTCCGCCTGGGCGCGGCGCAGGAGGTCTTGCCGCTGGACAAGATCGCCGAGCGGCTGATCGCGCTGTCCGTGCAGGCGCGCTGACACCATGCCGGGCCGCCGCGTCACAACGTCGAGCGTGCCCAGCGACGTCAGCGTGGAGGCGGCGCGGGTGGCATCGGCCCGTTCCGAACTGGACCTGCTGCTCTGCCTGCAATACGCACCGGAAGGCGTGCTGATCGTCGATCCGCAGGCGCGTGTGGTTGCCTTCAACCACACCGCCGAGGCGCTGTGGAACCGTCCCCGCGCGCAGGTGCTGGGGCGTCCGCTCGGCGAGTTGGCCGATGCCGACGTGCGCGACGACTTCATCGCGCATTGCCTGCACGACGGCGGCAGCGGCAGCTACGAGCTGCTGTTGCGCGACTACGATGGCGCAGCGCGCTGGCTGGCGGTGAGCGCGGCGCGGGCACCGCAGCACTACAGCCAATTGCAGGTGCTGTTCGTGCGCGACATCAGCGCCGAGCGCGCCCGCGACGCCAGGATGCGGCTGCTGTCGCTGGCACTGGACTCCAGCGACGCCGCCATCGTCGTCTGCGATCCGGAGTTGAACATCCTCTACGTCAACGCCGGCTTCAGCCAGGTGTTCGGCTATGCCGAGAGCGAAGTGCTGGGGCATCTGCCGAGCAACGTGTTGGCCGGCCCCGGTACCGACATGCAGACCGTGCAGCACACCCGCGAGCGCGTGCGCGCCGGTTTCGGCCACCAGGCCGACATCCTCGCCTACCGCAAGGACGGCACCCCGCTGTGGGCCACCCTGGTGGCCACCCCCATCGCCAGCGAGGATGGCAGCCAACAGCACTACATCCTCTCGTTCACCGACATCACCCAGAGCAAGATGCACGAGGTGCTGCACAAGAACGTGCTGGATGCGCTGGTCCGCGAACAGCCGCTGATCGAGGTCGCCACGCTGATCTGCAAGGAGGTCGAGCGCATCGCGCCGGAACTGATGGCCGCGATCGTGAGTGTCGACGGCAGCGGCTGCCTGCAGCCGCTGGCGGCGCCGAGCATGCCGGCGCGGTTCGGCGAGACCATGAGCAACATGCGCGCCGGACCGCGTGCCGGCGCCCTCGCCACCTCGATCTGGCGCGGCAAGCAGGTACTGGTCCTCGACCCGCACACCGACCCGCTGTTCGCCGACTACATGGGGCTGGTGCAGCATGTGCAGCTGGGCACCTGCGTGGCCACCCCGATCAAGTCCAGCAGCGGTCGCGTCCTCGGTAGCTTCGCGCTGTGCTATCGGCAGGTGCGCGAGCCATTGGCCTGGCACCTGCGTCTGATCGAGCTCTGCGTGCATCTGTGCGCCCTGGCGCTGGAGCGCGAGCAGACCAGGGCACGCGTGCACCAGCTCGCCTTCTACGATTCGCTCACCGGCCTGCCCAACCGGGTGATGTTCAGCGCCCGCGCCGAGCAGGCGCTGGCCGCCGCCGAGCATCAGGGCGCACCGGTGGCGATCCTGTTCGTGGACCTCGACCGCTTCAAGCGCATCAACGAGACCCAGGGCCATGCCGCCGGCGACGGCCTGCTGCGCGACATCGCCCGGCGCATCGGCGACACCCTGGGCCTGACCGATCTGGTCGGTCGCCAGGCCGGCGACGAGTTCGTCCTGATGCTGCCGAACTGCAGCGTCGAGCAGGCCGCCGGCGTCGCCGAACGCCTGCTGCTGGCGCTGGCCGAGCCGCTGGTGGTCGGCCAGGTGACCCTGCACCCCAGCGCCAGCATCGGCGTGGCCATGTTCCCCGACGACGGCCGCGACATCGAGACCTTGCTGCGCCATGCCGACCTGGCCATGTTCCGGGCCAAGCGCGAGGGCGGCGACAGCGTGTGCTACTTCAGTTCCGACATGAACCGCATGGCGCAGGAACGCGTGGCGATGGAGACCGCGCTGCGCGACGCCCTGCATCGCGACAAACTGCAACTGCACTACCAGCCGCAGCTGGACAGCCAGGCGCCGCACGCGCTGTACGGCGTGGAGGCGCTGCTGCGCTGGGAACATCCCAATCTCGGCGCGATCTCGCCGGCGCGGTTCGTGCCGATGGCCGAAGAATGCGGGCTGATCGACGAACTCGGGCAGTGGGTCTTGCGCGAAGCCTGCCGGCAGATGGCCGACTGGCGTCTGCGCGGCATCGCGGTGCCGCGCGTGGCGGTGAACCTGTCGGCGAACAACTTCGCCGACCCCGAATTGCCCACGCGGGTGGAAGCCCTGCTCGCCGCGTCCGGCCTGCAACCGGCCGACCTGGCACTGGAAATGACCGAGAGCGTCATGCTCTCCAACACCAACGCGGTGCTGGCCAACCTGCGCCAATTGCAGGCCAGCGGCGTGCTGCTGTCGCTGGACGACTTCGGCACCGGCTATTCCAGCCTCAGCCATCTGCACCAGTTGCCGGTCAACGAGCTCAAGCTGGACATGAGCTTCGTCAGCGACCTGGAGCACTGCCAGACCTCGCGGGCGCTGACCACCTCGGTGCTGCGGATCGGCGAGACCCTGGGCATGCACACGGTCGCCGAGGGCGTGGAAACCGAAGCGCAACGCGCGTTCCTGGCGCGGCTGGGCTGCCGCGTGCTGCAGGGCTTCCTGTTCGCGCCGGCGCTGCCGGCGGCGGCGCTGGAACACTGGCTGCAGGGGCGAGCGTCCGCACCACAGGCCTAGCGCAGGCAAGCGGCGAACCCGCCGTCGTACGCAGCGCAGGCACCACCAACGAAGAAGCCCGGCAGTGCCGGGCTTCTTCGTTGCGACCGTGCCGCATCGGCGGCACGTCGCGTCAGCGCATCGCCGGGGCGATCAGGCCGCGACCGTGGCGGCCACGTCCTGGTAGTCCTGGATCTGATCGAAGTTCATGTAGCGATAGATCTGTTCGCCACTGGTCTTGATCACGCCCACGTCGGCCATGTACTCGTCCTTGGTCGGGATCCGGCCCAGGCGCGAGCAGATCGCCGCCAGTTCCGCCGAGCCCAGGTACACGTTGGTGTTCCGCCCCAGGCGGTTGGGGAAGTTGCGGGTGGAGGTCGAGAACACCGTGGCGCCCTCGCGCGCCTGCGCCTGGTTGCCCATGCACAGCGAGCAGCCCGGCATTTCCATGCGCGCGCCGGCGGCGCCGAAGGTGCCGTAGTGGCCTTCCTTGGTCAGCTCCGAGGCGTCCATCTTGGTCGGCGGCGCGACCCACAGGCGGGTCGGGATGTCGCGCTTGCCTTCCAGCAGCTTGGCCGCGGCACGGAAGTGGCCGATGTTGGTCATGCACGAGCCGATGAACACTTCGTCGATCGCCGCACCGGCGACGTCGGACAGGGTCTTCACGTCGTCCGGGTCGTTCGGGCAGGCCACGATCGGCTCGTGGATGTCGGCCAGGTCGATCTCGATCACCGCCGCGTACTCGGCGTCGGCATCGGGCTCGAGCAGCTGCGGGTCGGCCAGCCACTCCTCCATCTTCTTGATCCGCCGCGCCAGCGAACGCGCGTCGGCATAACCTTCGGCGATCATCCACTTCAGCAGGGTGATGTTGCTGGTCAGGTACTCGACGATCGGTTCCTTGTTCAGGCGCACCGTGCAGCCGGCGGCCGAGCGCTCGGCGGAGGCATCGGACAGTTCGAACGCCTGCTCCACCTTCAGCTCCGGCAGGCCTTCGATCTCCAGGATGCGGCCGGAGAAGATGTTCTTCTTGCCTTGCTTGGCCACGGTCAGCAGGCCCTGCTTGATCGCGTACAGCGGGATCGCGTTGACCAGATCGCGCAGGGTCACGCCCGGCTGCATCTGCCCCTTGAAGCGCACCAGCACGCTCTCGGGCATGTCCAGCGGCATGACGCCGGTGGCGGCGGCGAAGGCCACCAGGCCAGAACCGGCCGGGAACGAGATGCCGATCGGGAAGCGGGTGTGCGAGTCGCCGCCGGTGCCGACGGTGTCGGGCAGCAGCATGCGGTTGAGCCAGCTGTGGATCACGCCGTCGCCCGGACGCAGCGACACGCCGCCGCGGGTGGAGATGAACTCCGGCAGGGTGTGGTGGGTCTTGACGTCCACCGGCTTCGGATACGCCGCGGTGTGGCAGAACGACTGCATCACCAGATCGGCGGAGAAGCCCAGGCAGGCCAGATCCTTCAGCTCGTCGCGGGTCATCGGGCCGGTGGTGTCCTGCGAGCCGACCGAGGTCATCTTCGGTTCGCAGTAGGTGCCCGGGCGCATGCCCTGGCCTTCCGGCAGCCCGCAGGCGCGGCCGACCATCTTCTGCGCCAGCGAGAAGCCCTTGCCGGTGTCCGGCGGGTCCATCGGCAGGCGGAACAGGGTCGAGGCCGGCAGGCCCAGGAACTCGCGCGCCTTGGCGGTGAGGCCGCGACCGACGATCAGCGGGATACGGCCGCCGGCACGCACTTCGTCGAACAGCACGTCCGACTTCATCGCGAACTCGGCGATCACCTGCCCGTTCTTCAGCGCCTTGCCTTCGTACGGACGCAGTTCGACCACGTCGCCGTGCTCCATCTGCGACACGTCCAGCTCGATCGGCAGCGCGCCGGCGTCTTCCATGGTGTTGTAGAAGATCGGCGCGATCTTCGAACCCAGGCACACGCCGCCGAAACGCTTGTTGGGGATGTACGGAATGTCCTCGCCGGTCCACCACAGCACCGAGTTGGTCGCCGACTTGCGCGAGGAACCGGTGCCGACCACGTCGCCGACGTAGGCGACCAGGTGGCCCTTGGCCTTGAGGTCGGCGATGGCCTGGATCGGGCCGCGCTTGCCGTCCTCTTCCGGCTCGAACGGGGCGCCGTCGCGCTTGTTCTTCAGCATCGCCAGCGCGTGCAGCGGGATGTCCGGGCGGGTGGTGGCGTCCGGCGCCGGCGACAGGTCGTCGGTGTTGGTCTCGCCCGGCACCTTGAACACGGTGATGGTCAGGCTCTGCGGCACTTCCGGCTTGCTGGTGAACCACTCGGCCTCGGCCCAGCTCTGCAGCACCGCCTTGGCGTGCGCATTGCCGGCCTCGGCCTTTTCCTGCACGTCGTGGAAGGCGTCGAAGATCAGCAGCGTGTGCTTGAGGCCCTCGGCGGCGACGGCGCCCAGCTCGGCGTTGTCCAGCAGCTCGACCAGCGGATGGATGTTGTAGCCGCCGAGCATGGTGCCCAGCAGTTCGGTGGCGCGGGTGGGCGAGATCAGCGGGGTCTTCTCGCTACCGAAGGCGACCGCGGCCAGGTACGAGGCCTTGACCTTGGCGGCGTCGTCGACGCCGGCCGGCACGCGCTGGCTCAGCAGCTCGACCAGGAACTGCTCCTCGCCGGCCGGCGGGTTCTTCAGCAGTTCGATGACCTGCGCGGTCTGCTGCGCGCTCAGCGGCAGCGGCGGGATTCCGAGCGCGGCGCGCTCTGCAACGTGGTGGCGATAGGCTTCCAACATGCGGGTTCTCCGGAAAAATACGGTGGGGATGTGCGGCAGCGGCGGCGCGGCGTCAGCCGGCAGGCTTGGGGACGATGATCTTCAGGCCTTTGAAGTAATCGCGGAAAAAACGGTCGTCGTGGGTGATCAGGCCATCGCATTGCAGCAGCGCATGCGCACCGATCAGGAAATCGGCCACCACCCGTTCGCGCTTGCCGCCACGGGCGCGGAAGCGGCGCTGCATCTCGCCGGCGCGCAAGGCCGACTTGGCCTCCAGCGCGCTGAAGCGGATGCTCATGTCCTCCAGCACCGACAAGGCCTCGGCGCCGTCGCGCAGCGCGCTGCAGACCTCGGCCAGGACGATGTCGCAGACCACCACCGGGCCGGTGCTCAGGCACTGTCGCAGGCAGGCTTCGGTGGCGTCGGCCTGCGGGCCGTCGGCCAGCAGGTCCACCAGCACGGACGAGTCGATGGCGATCATGCGCCGGCGTCGGGCTCGGGTTCGAACGGATCGCCCGGGGCACGGCCGCGGATCGCGCGCATCGCCTCGTCGGTGCTGGCGAAGCCGTCGAGCTTGAAGCGGCCGCGGGCGCGCGAGATGGCATCGTCCACGCTCTTGCGCAGGATGATCCGGCCGCCGTCCAGTTCCACCTTCAGGATGGTGCCCTTGCTCAGGCCCAGCGCATCGCGCACGGCCTTGGGCAGGGTGATCTGACCGCGTTCGGCGACAGTGGCTTCCATGGGACGGGCTCCGCAAGGTATGTACGAATTTTACATACTTGAAGCGTCATACTCAAGCCCGCATACAGCGGCGGTCACACCTGCCATACACACTGAATCGGTCAGAATGACCGCAGTCCCTACAGCCGCGACGCCATAGGAGTTCCGTGATGAGCGATTCCTTTTCCACCCGCGCCTCGCTCGAGGTCAACGGCCAACGCTACGCCTACTACAGCCTGCCCAAGCTCGCCGAGCGCTTCGATATCGCCCGCCTGCCCTACTCGCTGAAGATCCTGCTGGAAAACCTGTTGCGCCACGAAGACGGCGGCGTGACCGTGGGCAAGGACCACATCGAGGCAGTGGCCAAGTGGGATCCCAAGGCCGAACCCGACACCGAGATCGCCTTCATGCCGGCGCGCGTGGTGCTGCAGGACTTCACCGGCGTGCCCTGCGTGGTCGACCTGGCGGCGATGCGCGATGCGGTGGTCAAGCTCGGCGGACGCCCGGAGCAGATCAACCCGCTGATCCCCTCGGAACTGGTGATCGACCATTCGGTGCAGGTGGACGTGTTCGGCAAGCCCGACGCGCTGGACCTCAACGGCAAGATCGAATTCCAGCGCAACAAGGAACGCTACGGCTTCCTGCGCTGGGGCCAGAAGGCCTTCGACAACTTCAAGGTGGTGCCGCCGAACACCGGCATCGTGCACCAGGTCAACCTGGAGCACCTGGCGCGGGTGGTGATGACCGGCGAGCGCGACGGCGAGGCGATCGCCTACCCGGACACCGTGTTCGGCACCGACAGCCACACCACGATGATCAACGGCATCGGCGTGCTCGGCTGGGGCGTGGGCGGCATCGAGGCGGAAGCGGCGATGCTCGGCCAGCCCTCGTCGATGCTGATCCCGCAGGTGGTGGGCTTCAAGCTCACCGGCAAGCTGCCCGAAGGCGCCACCGCCACCGACCTGGTGCTGACGGTGACGCAGATGCTGCGCAAGCACGGCGTGGTCGGCAAGTTCGTCGAGTTCTTCGGCGAGGGACTGCAGCACCTGCCGCTGGCCGACCGCGCCACCATCGGCAACATGGCGCCCGAGTACGGCGCCACCTGCGGCATCTTCCCGATCGACGCCGAATCGCTGACCTATCTGCGCCTGTCCGGGCGCAGCGAGGAGCAGATCGCGCTGGTCGAGGCATACGCCAAGGCGCAGGGCCTGTGGCACGACGCCGACAGCGCGCATGCCGAATACAGCGCCGTCCTGGAACTGGACATGGGCGAGGTCAAGCCGTCGCTGGCCGGTCCCAAGCGCCCGCAGGACCGCGTGCTGCTGGAAGACATGCAGCGCAACTACCGCGACAGCCTGGTGCCGTTCGCCGACGCGCGCGCCAAGCGCCGCAGCGATGCCGTGCAGGAAGACCGGCTCAAGAACGAAGGCGGCGGCGGCACTGCGGTCGGCGCCCAGGCGGCGCATGCGCAGGACGCCGAGGCCAGCGGCGCCGGCTGGCAGTTGCGCGACGGCGCGGTGGTGATCGCGGCGATCACCTCCTGCACCAACACCTCCAACCCGGCGGTGATGCTCGGCGCCGGCCTGCTCGCGCGCAATGCCGTGGCCAAGGGCCTGAAGGCGCAGCCGTGGGTCAAGACCTCGCTCGGGCCGGGTTCGCTGGTGGTCACCGACTACCTGAAGAAGGCCGGGGTCATGCGCGACCTGGAACAGCTCGGCTTCTACGTGGTCGGCTACGGCTGCACCACCTGCATCGGCAACTCCGGCCCGCTGCCCGAGGACGTCTCCGCGGCGATCGCCAAGGACGACCTGGTGGTGGCCTCGGTGCTGTCGGGTAACCGCAACTTCGAAGGCCGCGTGCATCCGGAAGTGAAGATGAACTACCTGGCCTCGCCGCCGCTGGTGGTCGCCTATGCCATCGCCGGCACCACCGACATCGACCTGACCCGCGACCCGCTGGGTACCGGCAGCGACGGCCAGCCGGTGTACCTGCGCGACATCTGGCCGAGCAACAAGGAGATCGGCGACACCATCGCCGCCACGGTCGGCCCGGAGATGTTCAAGCAGAACTACGCCGACGTGTTCAAGGGCGACAGCCGCTGGAACACCATCGCCTCGCCCGATGGCGAGCTGTACGCGTGGGATGGCGCCTCCACCTACATCAAGAACCCGCCCTACTTCGACGGCATGACCATGCAGGTCGGCCGCATCGAGGACGTGCACGGCGCGCGCGTGCTGGGCCTGTTCGGCGATTCGATCACCACCGACCACATCTCCCCGGCCGGCAACATCAAGAAGGACTCGCCGGCGGGCCGCTTCCTGCAGGAGCGCGGCGTGCAGCCGGCCGACTTCAACAGCTACGGCAGCCGCCGCGGCAACGACGACGTCATGGTCCGCGGCACCTTCGCCAACATCCGCATCAAGAACCTGATGTTCGGCGGCGAGGAAGGCGGCAACACCCTGTACCACCCGCCCGGCGGTGGCCAGCCGGAAAAGCTGGCGATCTACGACGCGGCGATGAAGTACAAGGCCGACGGCGTGCCGCTGGTGGTGATCGGCGGCAAGGAGTACGGCACCGGCTCCTCGCGCGACTGGGCGGCCAAGGGCACCAACCTGCTCGGGGTCAAGGCGGTGATCGCCGAGAGCTTCGAGCGCATCCACCGCTCCAACCTGGTCGGCATGGGCGTGCTGCCGCTGCAGTTCCTGCAGGGCCAGAACGCGCAGTCGCTGGGCCTGGACGGCTCGGAGGTGTTCGAGATCACCGGCCTGCAGGACGGCGCCAGCAAGCGCGCCCAGGTCAGCGCGACCAAGGCCGACGGCGCCGTGCAGACGTTCGAGGTGGCGGTGATGCTGCTGACGCCGAAGGAAGTGGAGTATTTCCGCCACGGCGGTCTGCTGCAGTACGTGCTGCGTCAGTTGGCCGCGCGCTGACCGACCCTGCGGTTTCCGGCAGCGGAAACCCGGCCCCCGCGCCAGCGCGGGGGCGCTGCGCCGGCACGCGAACCAATGGTTCGCAAGCGTGCCGGCTCGCCCACCACGGCGGTCTGCTGCAGTACGTGCTGCGTCAGTTGGCTGCGCGCTGATCCGCCCGCGGGTGTCCGACAGCGGAAGCCCGGCCCCCGCGACTGCGCGGGGGCGCTGCGCCGGCGCGCGAACCCGTGGTTCGCAAGCGCGCCGGCTCGCCCACCACGGCGGCCTGCTGCAGTACGTGCTGCGGCAGTTGGCTGCACGCTGATCGACCCGGCGGTTTCCAACAGCGGAAGCCCGGCCCCCGCGCCAGCGCGGGGGCGCTGCCAGGGTCCGCGAATTGACGCTTGCATGCGCGCGCACGCGAGAGCAAAGGCTTTCGCCTTTCGGCGAGTTACTTTTCTTTGCTTGTGCAAAGAAAAGTAACCAAAAGAAAGCACACCCTGCCTCGCGCCCTCCGCGCTGCGCGCTCCGGGTCCGCGTCCAGCCCGGGGATCCGCGGAAGGGGCATCCTGCCCCTGCCGCGGACGGCGCACGTCCTTGTGCGCCGCCCCTTCGGGGTTTTTCCCCGAACTGGCCGCCGCTTCGGAAGGGAACAGGTAAAAGCAACAGCAACAGCAGAGATGGTCTTCGGCACGCTTGCCCTAACAACGCAAAACACGCTCGCCCGCGAGGCAACCACCCCACCCCTGTTCGCCTTTTCCCTACGGAACGGTATGCTGCCGTTGCCGGTTCTAGCGGATACTGTCCGTACAGAGCCCAACAATACGTTTCCTGGAGGGGGAATATGAGTCTGGATCGTCCGTGGTTGCAGAGTTATCCGGCCGGCGTTGGCGCCGACATCAACGTCGACGAGTACCGCTCCGTCGCCGCGGTGTTCGAAAGCTCCGTGGCCAAGTTCGGAGACCGCCCCGCCTACTGCAACTTCGGTAAGACCCTGACCTACCGCGAGGCCGGCGAACTGGCCCGGCAATTCGCCGGCTACCTGCTGGGCGAACTGCAGCTCAAGAAAGGCGACCGCGTCGCCCTGATGATGCCCAACTGCCTGCAGTACCCCATCGCCACCTTCGGCGTGCTGCTGGCCGGCATGACCGTGGTCAACGTCAATCCGCTGTACACCCCGCGCGAACTGCGCCACCAGCTGATCGACTCCGGCGCCAGCGCCCTGGTGGTGATCGACAACTTCGGTACCACCGTGCAGGAAGTGCTCGCCGATACCCCCGTCAAACAGGTCATCACCACCGGCCTGGGCGACATGCTGGGCTTCCCCAAGGGCCCGCTGGTCAACTTCGTGCTGAAGTACGTCAAGAAGCTGGTGCCGGACTACGACATCCCCAACGCGATCCGCTTCCGCGACGCGCTGACCCTGGGCCGCCTGCACACGCTGCCTCAGATCGACATCGAACCGGACGACATCGCTTTCCTGCAGTACACCGGCGGCACCACCGGCGTGGCCAAGGGCGCCATGCTGACCCACCGCAACCTGGTCGCCAACATGCTGCAGGCCGGCGCCTGGATCTCGGCGACCGGCAAGCTGGAGGAAGGCAAGGAAGTCATCATCACCGCGCTGCCGCTGTACCACATCTTCGCGCTGACCGCGAACGGGCTGGTCTTCATGAAGCTCGGCGGGCTCAACCACCTGATCAGCAATCCGCGCGACATGCCGGGCTTCGTCAAGGAGCTGCAGAAGACCCGCTTCACCGCCTTCACCGGCGTCAACACCCTGTTCAACGGCCTGCTCAACACCCCCGGCTTCGACAAGGTGGATTTCTCCTCGCTGAAGTTCACCCTCGGCGGCGGCATGGCGGTGCAACGCGCGGTGGCCGAGCGCTGGAAGCAGGTCACCGGTGTCACCCTGGTCGAAGCCTACGGCCTCACCGAGACCTCGCCGGCGGCCTGCATCAACCCGCTGACCCTGACCGAATACAACGGCGCGATCGGCCTGCCGATCCCGTCCACCGACGCCTGCGTCAAGGACGACCAGGGCCAGGTCCTCGCCCATGGCGAGGTCGGCGAGCTGTGCATCCGCGGGCCGCAAGTGATGAAGGGCTACTGGCGCCGGCCGGAGGAAACCGCAAGCGCCATCGATGCCGACGGCTGGCTGCACACCGGCGACATGGCGCGGATGGATCCGCAGGGCTTCTTCTATATCGTCGACCGAAAGAAGGACATGATCCTGGTGTCCGGCTTCAACGTGTATCCGAACGAGGTCGAGGACGTCATCGCGATGATGCCCGGCGTGCTGGAAGTGGCCGCGGTCGGTGTGCCGGACGAAAAATCCGGCGAAGCGGTCAAGGTGGTCATCGTGAAGAAGGACCCCAACCTGACCGCCGACGAGGTGAAGGCGCACGCCCGCGCCAACCTCACCGGCTACAAGCACCCGCGCATCGTCGAGTTCCGCAAGGAGCTGCCCAAGACCAACGTCGGCAAGATCCTGCGGCGCGAACTGCGCGACGCGCCGCCGCAATAAGCAGGTCCGACGGGCGCCCACGCGGCGCTCGTGCAGGCGCTGGCGGGGCGAGTTCCGGCCGCGGCACCCGGGTGTAGCATCCGCCGAGTGGAAACGCACTCGCCCGCTGCGCCACGCCATCTCCGCGGGCGTCTTTCCGAGAGCCCGCCATGAGCACGATCGACACGCTGCCCCGTACCCGCGCCTACTCCAGCATCCGCATCGATGCGGACGGCGACGACGATAGCCATTGGCTGTACATGCATGCGAATCCGCAACTCGGAACGCGTCCCTGCTTCCATAGCCAGATGCTCGATGACGTCCTTGCAGCGCTGGAGGTCATGACGACGCGATCGCAGGCGCCCAGGAAGAGCGCGCTGCAGCATCTGGTCATCGCCTCGGACGCCAATGTCTTCAACCTCGGCGGCGATCTCGCGCTTTTTTCCGACCTCATCCGCCGCAAGGACCGTGCGCAACTGCTCGACTACGCCTATCGCTGCGTCAACGGCGTCCATCAACTGCATCGCGGCCTGTCGGGCGATGTGCGCACCATCGCCCTGCTGCAGGGCGATACGCTGGGCGGGGGGCTTGAGATGGCGTTGGCCTGCCACACCATCGTTGCGGAGGAAGGCGTCACCATGGGCTTGCCCGAGGCGATTTTCGGGCTGATTCCCGGCATGGGCGCTTATTCGTTCCTGTGCAAGCGGGTCGCTCCGCATGTCGCCGAACGGATCATTCTGAGCGCCGACCTCTACAGCAGCGAGCAGATGCATGCGATGGGCATCGTCGATGTGCTGGTCCCGCGGAATCAGGGCATCGACCGCGTGAAGCAACTCATCCACGACCAGCGCCGCAATCCGCAGTCGTACCTGGCGATGAACGCCGTGCGCAATCTGGCGCAACCCGTGACGCTGCAGGAACTGCAGGCGATCACCGACATCTGGGTCGACTCCGCGTTGGCGTTGGACGAGAAATCGCTGCGCACGATGGATCGGCTGGTACGCGCGCAGACCCGGC
This sequence comes from Xanthomonas sp. LMG 12462, assembly GCF_009192885.1. Lineage (NCBI taxonomy): Bacteria > Pseudomonadati > Pseudomonadota > Gammaproteobacteria > Lysobacterales > Lysobacteraceae > Xanthomonas > Xanthomonas sp. LMG 12462. The sequence continues at coordinate 45,708 of NZ_NMPP01000046.1, forward strand.
GTGCGCGGGACGTCGCAGCCTAGGGCAAGACGTCAGCGGTCTGCGATCAGTGGTCGGCCCGGTGCCATGCCCGGGCCCTACTGCGGGGTCAGCGCAGCTCGTTCTCTTCGGAACTCGCGCTGCGGCGCGCGCGCGCCTCGAGTACTTCCCTGCCCTCGGTCAGACTGGCATTGAGTGCCATCAATCGGGAGCGCCATTCGCTGCGCATCTGCCATTCCGCCATCTGCATCAGTTCGCCACCGAGGCTGGCCAACCGGATCAGACCCAGATTGCTCGCCACGCCCTTGATCGCGTGGGCATGTTCGCGCAGGCGTTCCCAATGCTCCGCGTCGCCTGCGATCTGCATGCCGCCCAGACAGCCTTCGGCGTCGTTGAGGCACTGCGAAATGAACTCGCGCTCGAATCCCTCGCCCATGCCCAGCCCGGCCAGTTCGTCGAGCACAGAGGAATCCAGCACCCCTTCGGCGGTGGCACTCAACTGCCTGACCTGAGCCTCGCCCGAACCGCGCAGGCGTCCTTCCACCGCGATGTCGGCCAGGGTATCCAGCAAACGGCTGGCCACCACCGGCTTGGCCAGGAACGTGTGCGCACCGGCCTGCTCGCAACGCTGGATCGCATCGGGCGTGACGTCCGCGCTGAGCACCACCACAGGCGTTCGCGGGCCGCCAGCCTGCATGATCCGCAACTGCTTCAGCATGTCCAATCCGCTCATGCCCGGCATGTGCAGATCGACGATGACCCCGTCGAACTCGCTCTCCGCCAAGGCGTCCAGCACCGATTCGGCCCCTTCGACGCAGATCGGACGGTGACCGGCCTTCTGCAGCAGGCGCTGCAGCACCATGCGATTGGCGGCATGATCGTCGGCCACCAGAATGCGCATGCTGCGGATGCGTGCACGGTGGCGCAGGAAGGGATCGGAAAAGGCGATGACGTTCCCGGGCTGACCGTTTTCCTCGGGATGTTCGGCAGCAGCCGCTTCCGTTTCCGGCGCTTCCTCGACGCTGCTCGCAGCGATCTCGAAAGGCAGATCGAACCAGAACCGGCTGCCGCGCGGCAGGTTCTCCTGATAACCGATACTGCCGCCCATCGATTCCACCAGGCCTTTGGCGATCGTGGTCCCTAGCCCGGTGCCCTCGTAGCGCCGGGCCAGCCCCACATCCGCCTGCTCGAACGCATCGAACAACCGCGATCGCATCGATTCCGGCACCCCGATACCGGTATCGACAATATCGAAACTCAGCCACGTCCGCTCTGCGTCGCTGCGCAGCAGCTTGACCCGCACGTCGACGCGACCGGAATCGGTGAACTTGATCGCGTTCCCGGCCAGATTCAGCAGCACCTGGCGCAGGTGACCCGCGTCGCCCAACAGATGGTTCGGCACTTCGGCAGCGATGTCGACGAAATAGCCGATCGCCTTGGCCCGCGCCTGCGGCTGCAGGATCAGCCCGATCTGCTCCACGGTCTCGCGCAGCGAGAAGGCGCTCTTGTCGACGCGGACCTTTCCGGCCTCGATGGCGGAGATGTCCAGCACCTCTTCGACCAGCGAGAGCAGGCTCTTGGCAGAGGCCTGGATGGTGCTGACGCACTCGCGCTGCTCGGCATCGAGCCTGGTTGTCGACAGCACCTCGGTCATGCCCGAGAGGCCATTGAGCGGCGTGCGGAACTCGTGGCTCATATTCGCCAGAAAGCGGCTCTTCGCCTCGTTGGCGCGCTGCGCTTCCTTGGTCGCCTGGGTCAATTGCCGCAGCAGCCCAGACAGATAGAGCGGCACCGCCAGCAGGCCGACGACCAGACCGATCCCCAGCCCAAGGTTGTTGCGCCAGTAGGGTGTCACCAGCACGGTGGTGCCGAAGCTGGTCACCCCCATGGCCACCGCCAGATACAGATATCGGTTGCCGTAGCGCAAACCGTTGCCGACCGTCACCCACAGCACCACGACGTACATCCAGGCCAGCGGCTCGCCCATGCCGATCATGGCCGCGGCGATCAGGCCGTAGTCGGCGATCATGCCGATGATCCGTCGCGTGTCGCAACGCTCCGGCCGCCACAGCAGCCAGGCCAGCACGCCCAGCGACAGCACCAGACCGGACGACACCACGGCGACCACGTTCAGGTACTCGCGCATCGGCAAGGTCGCGCGCGGACCCGGCAGCAGCACGTAGCTCAGGATGATGGAGATCAGGGCGATCCGCACCAGGGCCTGCGCATGCTCGGTATCCTTGCGCTCCGCGAACCGTTGCCGCACCCACGTGATCGCCGAGGTCATGTCAGACTCCTGGTCGCGCCGAGGCGGTGGAGAATTTCTCGCAGATCACCTGCAGCTGCTCGCGGCCGCGGAACAGCGCGTCCACGCAGCGCGGGTCGAACAGGCGGCCGCGCTGGGCGTAGAGATAGGCCAGCGTCGCATCCATGGTCCAGGCTTCCTTGTAGGGGCGCGGCGAGATCAGCGCGTCGAACACGTCGGCGACCGCCACGATCCGCGCTTCCAGCGGAATCGCCTCGCCGACCAGGCCGTCCGGGTAGCCGCTGCCGTCGTAGCGCTCATGGTGGCGCAGGGCGATCAGCGCGCCGACCTGGATGAAACGGTTCTGGCTGCCGCTGAGCAGTTCGTAGCCGATGCGCGGGTGCATGCGCATCACCGCCATCTCGTCCTCGTTGAGCTTGCCCGGCTTGAGCAGCACCGCGTCGGGAATGGCGATCTTGCCCATGTCGTGCAGGCTCGCGGCCATCTCGATGACCCGCACCTCGTCCTCGGACAGGCCCAGTTGCTCGGCGATCAGCCCGGCCACGTGCGCCATGCGTTCCAGGTAGGCACTGGTACCGACGTCGCGGTACTCGATGGCCCGCGCCAGCCGCGACAGGGTCTCGCGCTCGCGTTCCTCGACCTCGCGCATGCTGGCCAGCAGGCGCTGCTCCAGCGACATCGCGCGCTGCTTGATGTTCTCGCTCTGCAGCCGCAGCTGCAGCAGGTTGTGGCAACGCGCGCGCAGCTCGCGCGGGCGGATCGGCTTGACCAGGAAGTCGATCACCCCCGCTTCCAGCGCCGCCTGGCGGATCGGCTCGTCGCCGACCACGGTGATCAGGATGATCGGGATGTCGCGGTGCTTGGGCAGCCGGCGCAGGCGCCGCGCGAACTCCAGCCCGTCCATGCCCGGCATGCGGTAGTCGAGCAGCAACAGGTCGACCTTGCCGGCCTCGCACCAGGCCAGCGCGGCCTGCGAGTCGCCGAAGTCGCGCACGGTCAGTTCCGGGGCGATGTCCTCGATGACATGCCGCAGCATCGTCCGCGCGGAGGTCTGATCGTCGACGATGACGATGTTCAAACGATTGTCGCTTCCGTCCGCCCAGTGGAGACGGTCCCCGTTCGAGGACGCGCCGGAGAGGCTCATGCTGGCATCATGCATCTGCAATCCTCCGCCCGTCGCATCTGCGCGGGCTGCTGAGACGACAACGGGAACGCGCCGACGCTGACTCACCCCGGCCCGTCCACCTCACTTCCTTTTGCGTGCAACGCCTGGTGCAAGAACCGCGCCACCTCGTCCGCGGCTAGATTAAGCCTCCGGACGCATGTACGGAAACAGCAGCACGTCACGGATCGAGCTGCTGCCGGTGAGCAACATTACCAGTCGGTCGATGCCGATGCCCAGGCCGCCGGTCGGCGGCAGCCCGACTTCCAGCGCCCGGATGTAGTCGGCGTCGAAGTGCATGGCCTCGTCGTCCCCCCCGTCCTTCGCCGCCACCTGTGCCTGGAACCGCGCCGCCTGGTCTTCCGGGTCGTTGAGCTCGGAGAAGCCGTTGGCGATTTCCTTGCCGTTGATGAACAGCTCGAAGCGGTCGGTGTAGCCCGGCTCGGTGTCGCTGGAGCGGGCCAGCGGCGACACCTCGACCGGGTGGTCGGTGATGAAGGTCGGCTGGATCAGGGTGTGCTCGACCGTGGCCTCGAAGATCTCCAGCAGCAGCTTGCCCCAGCCGTAGGACGGCTTGGTGCGGATCTTCAGCCGCTCGCAATGGCGCAGCAGGGCCTCGCGGTCGGTGCAGTCGGCGGCGCTGATCTCCGGGTTGTGGTGGCGCACCGCCTCGTCCATGCGCCAGCGGCGGAACGCCGGCGCCAGGTCGATGTCGGCGCCGTCCCAGTGCACCTGGGTGGTACCCAGCACCTCGCGGGCGACGTCGCGGATGACGTTCTCGGTCAGGTCCATCACCTCGTGGTACGTGGCGTAGGCCTCGTACAGCTCCATCATGGTGAATTCCGGATTGTGCCGGGTGCTGACGCCTTCGTTGCGGAAATTGCGGTTGATTTCGTAGACCCGTTCCAGGCCGCCGACCACCAGGCGCTTCAGGTACAGCTCCGGAGCCACCCGCAGGTACAGGTCCAGGTCCAGGGCGTTGTGGTGGGTGGTGAACGGCTTGGCCGTGGCGCCGCCGGGGATGTAATGCATCATCGGCGTCTCCACTTCCAGGAAGCGGCGCGCGTCCAGCCAGGCGCGCATGGCGCGGATGATCTTGGAGCGCTTGACGAACACCTCGCGCGCCTCCGGCGACACGATCAGGTCGACGTAGCGCTGGCGGTAGCGCTGCTCCACGTCCGACAGGCCGTGCCACTTGTCCGGCAGCGGCCGCAGCGCCTTGGTCAGCAGGCGCAGGCCGGTGGCCTTGACCGACAGCTCGCCGGTCTTGGTGCGGGTCAGCCCGCCTTCCACGCCGATGATATCGCCGATGTCCCAGCCCTTGAAGGCGTCGTAGGCCTCGCCCAGGGCGTTGGCCTGCAGGAACAGCTGGATGCGCCCGGACTCGTCCTGCAGTTGCACGAAGCTGGCCTTGCCCATCACCCGCTTGGCCAGCAGACGCCCGGCCAGGCGCAGGCTGCGGCCCTGGGCCTCCAGCGCCTCGGCGGTCCAGCGCTCGGTGTCGGCGAACTCGGCCTGCAGATCGCCGGCGAAGTCGCTGCGGCGGAAATCGTTCGGATAGGCCACGCCCTGCGCGCGCAGCGCGGCGAGTTTGGCGCGCCGTTCGGCGATGAGGCTGTTCTCGTCGACGGGAAGGGACGGCGCGGGGGTCTGCTCGGTCATGGGATGGGGGATGCGTGAGGAAGGGAAAGAATGCACCAGCCGGCGGGCCGTGTGCCGCCGCACGGCCTCCGTCGCCAGGACGGAGGCCGCCGGTTCAGGCGTCGCTACGTTTCGCGCCGGCTTCCAGGCCGGACTTGAGGCTGGCCTCGACGAACTCGTCCAGGTCGCCGTCGAGCACCTTCTGGGTGTCCGAGCGCTCCACGCCGGTGCGCAGGTCCTTGATCCGGCTCTGGTCGAGCACGTAGTTGCGGATCTGGCTGCCCCAGCCGATGTCGGACTTGGTCGCCTCCACCGCATCGCGTTCGGCGTTGCGCTTCTGGATCTCCAGCTCGTACAGCTTGGCGGCGAGCATCTTCATCGCGTTGTCGCGGTTCTGGTGCTGGCTGCGCCCGGTCTGGCAGGCCACCACGATGCCGGTGGGCACGTGGGTGATGCGCACCGCCGACTCGGTCTTGTTGACGTGCTGGCCGCCCGCGCCGGAGGACCGGTACACGTCGGTCTTCAGATCGGCCGGATTGATGTCGATGTCGATGTTGTCGTCCACTTCCGGCGACACGAACACCGAGGTGAAGCTGGTATGGCGGCGGTTGTCCGAGTCGAACGGCGACTTGCGCACCAGCCGGTGCACGCCGGTCTCGGTCTTCAGCCAGCCGTAGGCGAAGTCGCCCTCCACGCGCAGCGTGGCGGACTTGATGCCGGCCACTTCGCCGCCGGAGACTTCCATCAGCTCGGTCTTCCAGCCGCGCGACTCGCACCAGCGCAGGTACATGCGCAGCAGGATCTCGGCCCAGTCCTGGGCCTCGGTGCCGCCGGCGCCGGCCTGGATGTCGACGAAGGCGTTGCTGGCGTCCATCTGCCCGGAGAACATGCGCTGGAACTCCAGCTTCTCCACCTGCGCCTGGAAGCGGTCGACGTCGGCGAGCACCGCCTGCGCGGTGGCCTCGTCGTTCTCGCTCTCGGCCAGTTCCAGGAATTCCAGCGATTCGTTCAGGCCATCGAGCACGCTGGCGATGCCGCCGACGGTCTTCTCCAGGCTGGCGCGTTCACGGCCCAGGCCCTGGGCGCGCTCGGGGTCGTTCCAGACGTCGGGGCTTTCCAGCTCCCGGGTGACTTCCTCTAGACGCTCCTTCTTGGCGTCGTAGTCAAAGAAACCCCCGTAGCGACAGCACCCGATCGGACAGATCGGCGATGCGGTGGCGAATCGGATTGAGTTCGATCATTGCGGCGTTTCCGGCAGACAAGAGCGCGATTCTAGCAATTCCGGCCGCCGCGCCACAGCGCCGCCGGACTACTCGACGGGGGCGGCCTCGCCCTCCCCGGCCGCCACCCGCAGCGCGGCGCGGTAGCGGCGGCTGCACGGGACCTGGCTGCCGTCGCGCAGGTGCACGCGCGCCTCGCCTGCCTCCAGCGGCTCGATCGAGACCACGCTGGCCAGGTTGACGATGTAGCTGCGGTGGATGCGCACGAACCGCGCCGGGTCCAGCCGCGCCTCGATCGCGGCCATGGTGCTGCGCAGCGGGTAGTCGTGGCCGCGCACGCGCAGGTTGACGTAGTTGCCGGCCGCCTGCAGCCATTCGATATCGGCCGCGGCGACCAGGAAATCGCGGCCCAGCTTGCGCACCAGGAAGCGCTCCGGCCGTTCCAGCGAGCCCACCGGCGGGCCAGCGTCGGGCGCACCGAGCAGCGCCGCCTCGCCCTGCCAGCGCCGCAACAGGAACCGGTACATCTCCACGCACAGCGCGATCGAGGCCAGGCTGCGCACGTCCTTGAGGTATTCGTAGGCCAGCCCCTGCGGCCACGGCCCGAAGTCGTACTGCTGGCCCTGCAGGCGGTAGACCAGGCTGCGCAGGGCGACCATTCCCACCACGTGCAGCACCGACAATGCCACGCTGCCCAGCAGGTAGCCCGGCAGCCGGCGCCGCCAGGTGTCCCAGTGCAGCGGGTAGCGCCGGGTCAGCAGCACCACCAGCGGCACGATCAGCAGGAACATCAGTTGGCTGGACCACTCCCAGACCACCGGCTCCCAGGCGGCGAAGTGCAACCCGGTGGTGCGGATGTCGATCAGCACCGTGATGCTGTTGGCGGTGGCGTTGATCAGGGTCAGCGCGACCCAGAAGCCGATTTCGAAGCTGCGGCGCCAGGGCTGGAAACGGGAATAGGCGCTGGCGCCGGAGGGGTCTGACATCGGCAAAGTGTAGCGCGCCGGCATGACCGCACCGGCGCGCCCCGGGCGGATCAGCGCACCTCGAACTCGCCGACCAGCACCGTCTCCTTGCGCTCGGTCAGGCGCAGCGTCACCTCCTGGTCGCGTTGCGCGGCCGTGCCCCAGCCCGTGCTCAGTTGCAGGTGCAAGGTGGTGGCACCGGTGACCAGCGGCTGGCGCTCGCCGAAGAAGTTCGCTTCCACCTTGTACTTGCCGGGCTTGGCGGTGCGCAGCGAGAACTCCTCCGGCCCGTAGCCGCCGGTGAAGTCCGGCGACAGCTGGCCGCCCTGGTAAGTCGCGCGGTTTCCGTAAAAGCAGCGCTCGCCATTGGGGTCGGTCACCCACAGGTCCATGTCGCTGTTGTCGCTGTCCCAGTTCAGCACCACGCGCAGGTCCAGCGGCAGGTTGCGCAGCAGCCGTGGATCGACGAAGCCGGTGTCCAGCGGCCGCGGCGCCCGCGCCACGATCGCGTTCAGTTCGTTGAGCGCGATCATGCTCACCCCGTCGAAGCGCGTGTCCCAGTCGCGCACCACCACCTGGTACAGCTGCGCGATCGCCGCCTGCGCGTCGCCGCGCGCGGCATAGGCCAGGCCCAGGTCGCGGAAACTCTGCGGCTCCTCTTCGCCCAGCCGCAGCACCTGCTCGAACACCGGCACCGCCAGGTCGGCGCGACCGGCCTGCAGCAGCCTGTAGCCGAGCACGCGCAGCACGTGGCGATTTTCCAGTTGCAGCTCGGCCAGGTTGGACAGCACCCGCAGGGCCAGGTCGCGCTGGCCGCGCTCGAACAGCACATCGGCCACGTCCAGGTAGAACGCCACGCTGTCGGCGTGCGCCGCGCGTTCGCTCAGATACAGCGGATACACCGCGTCCGCCGCGGCCGCACGCAGGCGCCGCGCATACGGCGAATCCGGCTGCCAGGGCTGCACGGCCAGGGAGATCGTGGCCGGAGCCGCCACACGCTCGCGCGCAGTCGCCGACGCGGCCGCGTCGCTGGGCGCGCCGGACGAACCGCCGACGATGTCCAGCTCCAGCGGCGCGAGTGCAGGCGCGGCAGCGGGCATCGGCGCAGGCGCTGCGAGGGCCATGGACCGTTGCGGGGCCGACGGGGCCTGCATGCGCTGATCGGCAGTGTCAGCGGCGGCGATCGCCACTGGCGGCGCGTCCTTGGGAAAGCGCCGCTGCCACCAGGCGACACGCTGCGCGAACGCGTCGGCGATCGCGTCGATGCGTCGCTTGCGCGTGTCGTCCTGCAGCTTCTGCTGCCGCACCTGCGCACCCGCCACCGCCGCACGCAGCGCCGGGGGCGCCGGGATGCCATAGCGGGCGTAGTCGTCGGCATTCTCCAGCACCAGCAACGAGGTGTCGGCGCTGACCAGCCCGAAGCGCGTCGCCAGCGCCTGGCGGCGCGCGGCCGATCCCTGCGGATCGGCGGACAGGCTGCGCAACATGGCCCGTGCCCAGGCGCCCGGCACCAGGTCGCCTGGAACTTCCTCCGCCTCGCGCAACGGCAGACTCAGGCGTCGGGTGCTGGCGGCGGTGGCGATCTCCAGGTGCAGCGTCGCATCGGCGCCGAGCAGGCGCCCGGCGATGCGCAGGTAGCCATCGTCGGCGTCGCGCGAATCGGCGACCAGATCGGCAACGTGGCTACCGTCCAGCGCGACCAGTTCGCCGCCACGCCGCAACAGCCGCTCGCTGGCCAGTTGCACGCCCGGCAGGCCCTGCAATGCGATCGCGCGTCCGCCGCGCGCTTCCGCGATCGCCGCCAGGCGCGCGGCATCGGCGTGCACGCCGGCCGAGTCGATCGCATACAGGCGCTGCCCCGGCGCCAGCGTCGGCATGGTCTGCGCGCCGTAGTTGCCCAGGCCATCGCTGAACAACAGATACTCCTGCACGTGCGCCGCCGGTTGCCAGGCGCCCAGCGCACTGGCGCCGTCGGGCTGCTCGGCCTGCAACGCCGCCTTCAGGGCGCTCCAGTCGCCGTTGCGCACCTGGAATCTGCGCGGCGCCGCGGCACGGTCGCGCAGCACGATCAGATCGACCTGGGCAGTGCCGACCGCGGCGAAATAGCGCTGCAGCAAGGCCAGTTCGGCCGGAATGTCGCGCTGTCGTGCCGAACCCGACGCATCCCAGAGCAGGCCGATGCGTTGCGGCAGCGGGCGCGGGCCATGCAGGTCGGCGATCGGCACCAGCGCCTGGAAGTAGCGCTGGCCATCGTGGAGACCGGTCGCCACGCGCGGCGCGGCGCTTGCGCGCAGCGACAGCACCAGCTCCGACGGCAACTGCGCCGGGCTGCCGGACCAGGACGCGGCGTAGCCACCATCCGCCGTCGGCAGCAGCCGCATGCCGGGCGTCGCCGCGCGTTCATCAGGCGCGGCCTGGGTACTCAGCGCGACCTGCAGCGACCGCGCGCCGACCGCATACGCCAGCGGCAAGCGCCATTGCCAGCCGGCGGCGGTGCGCTGTAGCGATTCGCGATAGACCAGGCGCACATGGCGGCTACCATGCGCCGGCAGCGGGTAGACGCGCAGCCGGAACTGGTTGCCGGCGGTCTGCTCGAGCAGGCCCGGATCCACGCCGCGCCGCTCGACCGCTTCGAACACCTGGCGCCCGCGCGCCTTGGGTACCGGCACCGCGTCGCGCATCTGCCCGTCGACATCCAGGGCGAAACCGCTGAGTTGCTGCCCCTCGCGCAGCGGGAACGTCAGCTGCCCTTCCAGCACGCGCGCGTTGGGATTGAAGAACTCCAGCTCCACCGTGGTTTCGGCCAGGCCAGCGGCGGCATGCGCACGCACGGTCGCCGAGCGCAGCTCGACCGGACGTTCGCCGGCGTCGGTGTGCAGCAACGGCGCGACCAATTGCCGCTGCGGCGCGGACTGTGCCCCGGCCGGGACCGCGGCGAGTAACGACAACGAAAGCAACAACACGTACACGCTTCTGCGCATGGTGGACGGCATGGATCGCTCCTTGCTGGGACGGTATGGCTTGAACGTCCGCCGTGACGCGATGGGGTTGCTCGTGTGCGTCCACACCTCAGGCGACGCGCAAGCCCCTCTCCCATCGGGAGAGGGGTTGGGGGGGAGGGTGCGGCGCAAGGCGCAGCGCTTTGGCGATGCGAGGCTGCGCCCGTACCCTCATCCGCCCCTGCGGGGCACCTTCTCCCGGGGGAGAAGGGAAAGCAAAGCCCCTCTCCCTCCGGGAGAGGGGTTGGGGTGAGGGTCCGGCACAGGCGCGATGCAACAGACGGCGCGAGGCTGCGCCCGTACCCTCATCCGCCCCTGCGGGGCACCTTCTCCCGAAGGGAGAAGGGAAAGCAAAGCCCCTCTCCCACCGGGAGAGGGGTTGGGGTGAGGGTCCGGGGCGC